>CATLTV010000001.1 GCA_950059285.1 uncultured Pseudomonadota bacterium
TCGCCCATCTGTTTTTAAGGAGGTTAAGAGGATGAAGGATCAGCACGAACGCATTGGGTTAGGGAGGTGTGGCGAATTGATCGCACGCGAGTATTTGGAGCGAGAGGGGTGGGATATTCTTGAGCAAAACTGGCGGGTTGGCGCGCAGGGGGAGGTTGATCTTGTGGTGTCTCGTATGGAGGATGGTTATGTGCCAGGTGAGCGTCGCAAGGTTGTTGTGTTTGTGGAGGTCAAGACGCGCCGTGGCTACAGCGCGAGGAATCGTCCAGAGGCATCTGTGACCTATAAGAAACGCAAGCAACTCATCAGGCTTGCTCACTGTTGGCAGCAACAGTTTAATCGAGGGCCTGATGGGTTCTTGCGAGAGGCGTTGAGCATAAGGTTTGATGTGATCTCGGTGCTCTATTGGAAGGACCAAGATGCAGACGTGACGCATTATCAGGGGGCGTTTGACGGTTCTGGCGTGTGTTGATCCTTGAGCTCCTGGACGCGCTTCATCTCCTCCTGGAAATTTTGACGTGACAGGGAGTGGTAGGTGCCATCACGCAGCGACTTGAGCGGTGCATATGTATGGGAAAGATCTTCCGTTTTGGGCGCAGGGAGCCCCTCAATATGAAGGACCGTGTCACCCCATTGTTCAAGATAGAGGAGTGATGTGCGTTCGCCTTCGGACACAATCATATAGGTTGCTTGTCCAGAGCCTGCCTGTACGGCCTGTGTGCTGGAGGTGCGTTGATGGTAGCGTGTTTTTTGAGCGCCAGCCTGTGCCTGATAATACTCCTGAGCATCTTTTTCAGAGTCCCACGAGGAGAGGTGAACGGTGATGACATGGTTGTCCGCGTTTTTATAAGAGACGAGGCGATCTCCTCCCCAGCCTTCCACTGCTTGATCGACGTTCACGTCCTCAAATGGAGCGCCCTTGGGGCGTTGTAATCGTAAGTGATGTCGCAGCGCGACGTGGAGTTGGAACTCGCCCATCACGTTATCGTAGATACGTGTGTATGAAGGGAGGGCTTTATCCGCGTCAAAGTCGAGTAGGACGGGCATGTCTTTGGCAAAGTAGCGCTCGGGGTGAAGGATTTGCTCTGTAGATACGGGGGCCGAGGCGTAGAGGGTTGTGTAGAAGGCGTCCCAGGAGCCGAGCTGTTCGTAGGCAAGCAGTGTGAACCTCAGACCTGCGAGGTAGGGGAAGAGGAGGGATTCCTTGATGATGGGTGGAGCCTTGTTAACGGGAGAGTCCGTGAACTCGTCGGGGCTTGAGTCGCCCATGAGAGATTCCATGGCCATGAGGTTGTTCAGCGAGAAGCTCTTCATGCTTTGTGTGAACATGGGCATTTGCGCCATGGTTGTGACTGCGGCAGCGGAGTCGGTGGCGGGCTTTGGGAGGACACCTTGTTGGTAGAGGGTGTAGTCGAGCATGAGCATGGTGGCATCTCCCTCAAAGAGTGAGCTGCGAGCGATGCTAAAGTCACCCTGGTGTTGTGGTTTGAATGGGCCTTGCAGTGAGAGTAGATCGTAATGTTGGTCCTGGAGTGCATGAAAGATTTCATGGGCCATGGTGGGTGCCTGAATGGCGTTTGGTAGGCCAGTCATGATGTAAAGTTGTTTCACCTTGGGGTCGTAGAAGCCTGCGATTTGAGAGGTGAGCAGGTCCACGATGAGCGCTTCATAGTCGAGGTCTTTGGGGACGAGTCCAAGTTGTTTGAGGGTGTCTGCTTCGGCCTGAATGTAGTCGGGTGTGTAATCTTCATGCATGGCCTTGATCAGGAAGTCGCGGAGTTGTTCACGGTCCCTGACATCACGTTGGAGCGGGTCTTTAAGTGGGAGTTGTCTGAGGTCCGAGACTTCCTTTGCGATCTGGTCTGCCTTGGTGAGGAGCCCCTTGATAGGAGGGGAATCTTTGGGTGTGTCGGGCTCATTGGCGAAGGCGTGATGCGGGGCAAGCGCGAGGATCAGGGCAATGGAGAGGAAAGATTTTTTACACATTTTTTGGCCAAGGTGGATGAAGTGTGAGAGAAGAAAATCCAGGACTGATTGATAACATATGTCGGTTCTATCTGGACGCAAGCACGATTTTATTGCATAAGGCTTGATGTGAAGAGGGATAAACATGACTTCTAGCCTGATGATCGATGGATCATTTGGGCGCCCTCTTGGCATGAACGGGTTGCGAAATTGTTGTCACCAGAGGAGGTGGCGATATCGCAGTAAGCCTGAAAAACAAATGAAAGGAGAAATTCATGAAGAAGCTTATCGCACTTATGGTTATGTTGAGCATGTTCACCTTCGCAGCTTGCAAAGGTGAGGAAAAGAAAGATGAGGCTCCAGCGGAAACACCCGCAACAATGGAAGAGCCTGCTGCTGAGGAGCCCGCTGCTGAGGAGCCTGCTGCAGAAGAGCCCGCCGCTGAGGAGCCTGTTGCAGAAGAAGAGCCTGCCGTTGAGGAAGAGCCTGCTGCAGAAGAAGACACCATGGTTGAAGAAGGCGCTAACTAATTAAGCGTCTTGTGTGCACGGTTTTCGTGTACGCAACCAGTGTGAAGAAAAGAGAGATGGCGCATGGGGCAACCCATGCGCCATCTCTCTTTTCTTGTGTTGCCGTAATCTTGGATTTATCCAGACGTTGCTTGACGCTGTGTGTGATGCAGTGCAAGATGCGGCAAGAGCGGATATAGCCAGTGTCACTGTAGCTTTTGATCAAGTTGGAGTGTGTTAGGAACCGGGTTATGTTCAGGGATTGTGACAAGAATACATCAAGGATAGAAGAGCAATGAAGATGTGTAGATTGAGTTTGGGTGCATTGGTATTAATGTCTGGACTTACGGGATGCGCCACAGATTTGTATGCACCGTGTAATCTTGATCCTCAGTCAAACAACCCAACTCAGAGCACATGTGCCAACGAGCTCGCAGGCGACGCTCAGGTGTCATGTGCCATTGAGAACTTCCTTCAGTGCGACACCAACGTGTGTGGCGCTTATGAGGGGAGTGATACGTTCTGTACACAGGCTTGTATTGAGGATTCTGACTGCGAGTCAGGAGAGTGTCGAGATTTCAACATTATTGACCCTGGTACGGCGAGGTACTGTGTCTCACCTGATGCATTGTAATCAGGAGTGAGAGCGCGCTTTTCTCGGGAGAGATCTTGGAGTAAAGTGTGGATGTCTGATTTATCGCCAGCGGTCCGTACATCAAGTATGTTGGTTGTGGTGTGGACGTCGGACATGGTGACTGGCAAGTGTATGGGATGATGGCTCTGCAATAAGGTAACTTTGGGACAGGGAACATCTTCGCACCCACTGAATCAATTGAATAAATTCATGAAAGGAAACGCCTGATATGTTCAATATCGAGAAGAGAACAGTGAAGCAGCGTCTAGTGCAAATGATGTGTCTTGCGCAGTTGGGGCTTGTGACGTTTGGAGGGATGAGCGTTGTGAGTCCTGGCGATGTTTTTGCTCAGGATGAAGGTGGGGAAGATGATGGCATGAGCTTCGGCGTGGATGAGGTTGAGGATGTGGATCCCAACTCGGCAGCGGCCCAGTACATGGAAGAGGGCAAGCGTCTCTACAAGAAAGAGAAGTATGCTGAAGCGAGCCTGTTGTTCTTCAAGGTGTTGTCTCAGGAAGATCCTGGTAGTGAGGCGTTGATTCCCGAGGCTGAGTACGAGCTTGGCAAGACATTGTTCAGGATGGAGCTTTACCAGGGAGCGTTGACCTACTTTGGTCGCGTGGTGGATGCGGGTGAGATGCACCCGTATTATCTGCAGACCTTGCGAGGGCTTGTGCTGTTGTCTGATGAGATTCCATCGGACCAGACCTTGATGATGCGCCTGTCTGCGTATGCCAGCCAGTTCCCCGAGAATGTGCCCAAGAAGTACCGTGATAGCTTTGCCTATCTTGTGGGGCGTTATTTGTACTCTTCAGGGGAGTATGAGCAGGCGCTTGAGCTGTTGAAGTTCATCAAGCCAAGCAGCAAGTATTATCTGCCTTCACGTTACATCTCTGGTGTGACACATGTGGGTAACTATGATGCAAAGCCGGCGGTGGCATCCTTCAAGGATGTGCTTCGTCCGTTGACTCGTAAGCTTGAAGAGGGGTCATTGACCATTGAGGAGAGGGCATTGCTTGAGCAGACCTGGTTGGGTATGGCTCGCGTGTTCTACTCCACAGGTGAGTACAACAAGGCACTGAAGTATTATGGTTTGATTCCAAGGAAATCACCCGAGTGGCCCAAGGCATTGTTTGAGTCAAGCTGGGCATACTTCCAGCTTGACCTCGCCAACAAGGCGCTTGGTAACTTGCACACTTTGAACTCGCCGTTCTTTGCAAACTTCTACAGCCCCGAGGCGCCCATCCTTGCAGGCGTGATCTTCTTCTACAACTGCAAGTACTCCAGGGTCAGGTACGAGCTTGAGGAGTTTGAGTACTCCTATCTTCCTGTGAGAGAAGAGATCGATGGTTTGCTGGCCAAATACGAAGATCCTGCCGAGATTTACACCTGGCTAGAGGAGCTTCAGAAGGGTGCCAGCAGTGGTGAGGATGAGCAGTTGATGCGTATTCTTGCTGCAAGTGTGGACGACAAGGAGATTCAGCGTAAGATCGATCTTGTCCGTGATATTGACAAGGAGCTTGAGAAGCTCAAGGAGTTCCCCAACACATGGCGCAACAGTCCGCTCGGGACTGTGCTTGTGCAGGACTCCTCGGTGGCCAAGGAATTTGCCATCAGCGAGCTGGGAGAGCTGGTTCGCGCAAGGCTTGAGCGTATTCAGCGCGAACTTGTTGACTTGAACGTCAACAGGGAGAGGATTCTGTTTGAGGTTGACCGCGCCGAGCGTGGTAAAATCGAGGCAGAACTCAGGGCCGAGATGACCATTGACTCAAACGACACGAAGACCAAGAAGGTCAAGGTGACCGATGAGCAACTGTACTGGACCTTTGATGGCGAGTACTGGAAGGATGAGTTGGGATTCTACCAGTTTACGGTGAACTCATCCTGTGTACGCTAAGATGACACAAAAAGAGCATGCAAGTTTTCGATTAAAATCAAGAAACAGATGCATGCTCTTTTTTGTTGGTATACTATGACTTGGGGGTTGCAAGTTTGAGACGAGGTCTTTGCGTCCACAGATATGGGCGGATAAGAGGCAGCCACATGATGCGGCACCCTGGTGGTGATTCGTCATGTCTTGAGCTTGGATAGGCTGAATTTCCTGTAGAACTGAGCACACAACATCATGGTGGAGAGCTGTGATTGTGTGGGGAGCATAAAGAAGACAATGAAGATGCAACAAGGCAGTCAAGTGAAAGAGCAAAAGAGAAGAGGCTTGGGTTGGTCGCGGTGGATAACAATGGCGTTGGCGTCGTGCATGCTGACGTTCTCTGCCATGGCTGCGTATGCTCAGGAGAAGACAGATGTCAAGGCTGGCACAACTGAGCTTCTGGCCGTCGACCCCAATTCGGGCAAGAACCAGACTGAGCGCCCTACGCTGGAGAATGAGAGCAAGGGTACGGAGGTGATCACGGCAGAGAAGTTTGCCAGTGAGCGCAAGTACGAATCGATGAAGATGATCGATGAGCAGATTCAGCGTCTCAAGAAGCTTTTGAGCATCACGCCCAAGGATCACCAGGATCGTCCCGAGATTCTGTTCAACCTTGCTGAGCTCTACTTTGAAAAGTCCAACATCTACAATGGCAAGGCGTATGATCGCCAGGATGAGTGCTACAAGCTTGAGGACAAGAAAGCGGAGCAGCGCGACATCGATCGTTGTAAACAGATGATGAAAGACGAGCTTGAGGAATCTCAGCGCCTGCGTCAGGACTCCATCAAGTTGTACGGCGAAATTATTGGCAACTACAACTCCTACAAGAACATGGATGAGGTCCTGTTCTATCTTGGTCAGGGGATGTTGGAGCTCAAGAAGAGGACAGAGGGTCTGGAGGTCTTCAAGAGGTTGATCGCCAACTACCCATCCTCCAAATATGTTCCTAACGCGCTGGTTGCCTTTGGCGACGCATACTTTGATCGCGATGACATGGCGCAGGCGGTCAAGGCTTATGACAAGGTGACAGAATCCTACAAGGACTCCAGTGTATATAGCTACGCCCTGTACAAGAAGGGGTGGTGCTACTTCAACATGGATGACAAGGAGCGCGCGCTTGATTACTTCCTGCAAACGCTGAAGTACAGTAAGAAGCGTACAGACCAGCCAAACTCCAAGGCGCTGCTCAAGCAGGTCAAGAAAGACATCGTCACCACCTATGCATTCGTGGGTGCTCCGAGCAAGGCGATCCCCTTCTTCCAGAAGATCACAGACAACAACCGCGAGGAGTGGTTGCAAATGGGCGAACGCCTGGCTGTGTATTACTCGGATAAGGGTAAGTTTGGCGACTCGATGAACATTTATCGTACCTTGATCAAGCTCAACAAGGAGAGCGTCAAGGTGCTTGATTATCAGTACGAGATCGTGCGTAACCAGGGTGCAAACAACACCTACTCCAATGATACGCTCAGAGAGATCCTTGGTCTGATGAAGCTCGTTCAGCTTGCAGATAGCGGCAAGCACTTCAAGGATCGTGATGATGCTTCGATGGGTTACAAGGCCAAGAAGATCAAGATCGAGGAGCTCTCAAGAAACTGGGCGCAGACCTTCCACCGTGAAGCTCAGCAGACCAAAAACTCTGACCTCTTTAACAAGGCCTACAACCTTTACAAGGGTTATGTCGCGACCTTTGGTGACTCTGCACCGAAGGAAGAGCGCTACAAGATGACCTTCTTCTACGCGGAGCTTTTGTACCGTGTGGAGGAGTACGATGAATCTGCCAAGATGTATGAAACCGCGCTTCAGATTAATCCTGAAGGCGAGTACACCGAGGAGATCGTGCTCTCTGCTGTGCAGGCCTACTTCAACCTGATCTCTGTGGAAGAAGCCAAGCGCGAGACAAACGTTGATGAGATCAACGCAAAACCCGAGGAGGGCAAGGAGGCCAAAGCCTACGCTGTGCCTACCAAGGAGAAGATTCCCGAGCTTGAGTCAAACTTCATCGTCGCATGTGATCGCTACATGAAGTACGCCCCTGAAGGGGAGAAGATCGTCGACGTCAAGTACAAGCGTGCCTACACACTGTACAAGTATAACCACCTGAAAGAAGCCGCCGAAGGCTTCAAGCAAGTTGCATGGGATCACCCCGAGGAAGACCTCGCCGTGATCGCTGCCAACCTCCATCTTGATACGCTCTATATCCTGAGGGATCTGGACACGATGGAAAAAGAGATCCATGCCTACCTTGGTGAGAATGAGGCAGGTGAGAAGGTCGGTGAGCCAAAGATCAAGGACGAGGAGTTCATCGAGGATGTGACCGCGATGATTGCGGCGATCTCCTTCAAGAAATGTACTGTGTTTGATGAGAAAGAGGAGTGGGCCAAGGCGTCCGAGTGCTTCGTGGCATTCTTCAGGAAGTATACTGACTCCGAATATGGCGATGATGCGTTGTACAACGCCGCGCTTGATTTCGAGCGTCTCTCCGAGATCGGTAAGGCAATTCAGGTTCGTGTGTTCCTTCTCAAGGCATACGGCGGCGAGTCCGAGCACTCCCCAATTACTCTGTATAACATCGCCGCTAACTACCACGCACTTGCGATTTACAGCCAGGCCGCCAAGTTCTATGAGCGTTTTGTGCAGTACTTCCCCGAGCACGAGAAAGCTGAAGATGCGCTCAGAAACGCTGCAACCTTCCGTTATGGTCTTGGTCAGTACGACAAGGCGATTGAAAACTACGAGAAGTATCTTGAGCTGTTCGCCCGCGATAAGCCCGAGCAAGGTGCCAACGTGGCCTACCAGATCGCGCTCTCCTATGGGCGTATGGGCAAAAACAAGAGCGCCTTCCAGAGTTATGAGGATTACATCCGCAAGTGGGCCAAGAAGGGTAGTGTGGATAACCTGATGCAATCCCATGTGAGCCTTGGTCGCTACTACTGGGAGAAGAGCGGCAGGCGCAATCGTCAGCGTGCCCTCAAGGAATTTGAACGTACACTCGCTGTGTTTGAGAAGCTCTCTGCTGAAGAGCAAAAATCTACAAAAGCAAGGGATGCTGCTGCTGAAGCAAAGTTCATGCTGGGCGAGGATGTCTTTGAAGACATGGCTGCCATGAAGGTGGATTCTCGTAACGAGAAAGAGCTCCAGAAAAGACTCGTGAAGAAGCAGGAGAAGGGTGCAGAGGGGATCGCGATCTTTAATCAGGTCTTTGATTATGGTCGTCCTGACTGGTCCATTGCTGCGTTCTACCGCATTGGTGATGCGTATGAAAACTTCGCCAACTCCTTGCGTGAGTCCAGGTGTCCTGGTCGATTGACCTACGATCAGTGCGAAATCTACCGTGGCTTGTTGGAAGATGCTGCAAGTCAGATTGAGACCGAGGCGGTGAACTTCTACATCAAGTCTCTGGATACAAGTAAGGCGGCTCGCTGGTTCAACAAGTACACCAAGCTTGCAGAGGTTCGTCTGGCCAAGCTTCGTCCCAAGGAATACCGCAAGCCAAGTGAGTTCAGGGCAGAGCCTGACCACATTCAGTCTGGTTTTGTAGGTGTCGATTTCCTCAAGGAGATCAAGGACAAGGATCAGCTTGAAGATCTTGATAGTGGTGATGGTTCCGAGGATGAAGCAGCAACCACCGACGAGAGCGCACAGTAATACCGAGAGAGAACTTTCTGAGTGACTTTGATAAGTTCAGAGTTTTGAATATGAGTGAAAAGATGAGAGAACAAAGAATGTTAATGAATCTTGGTCGACTGAATAAAGTGGCGGTCTCCTTGCTGTGTGCATCCATGATGTTTGGGGCGATGGCTTGTAAAAACACCAAGCCAGATGACAAGAAGCAGCTTACCGCATCCAACAGCAAGCTCCCTCCCCCCGAGGCTCAGGAGGAGTTCAAGAAGGCGGTCGCGTTCTACGAGGAAGGTAACTACAAGAAGGCTGATCGTCGTCTTGAGGATGTGACCCAGATCTCCCCCAACTTTGCCAAGGCATGGTACAACCGTGGCGTGATCGCTGAGAAGGAAGGCGATAAGGAAAAGGCGCGTGAGTATTATGAGAAGGCCGAGAGTGTCTCCAAAAAGCTTGGTGCCCCTTCTGTCAACCTTGGTATGATGGCAATCGCCGAGAACAAGAGCGATAATGCATTTGAGCATTTCCAGACTGCGATCACCAAGGACAAGTACAACCCTCAGGCACACAATAACCTCAGCGTGTTGGCAAGGCGTCAGGGGGACTACAAAAAGGCTGTGGTGCATGCAAGGCAGTCGCTTGCAGGTGATTCTCAGAACACCACGGCATACTCGAACCTGGCGCTGATTTACTACAAGATGGGTTACAACGATGTGGCCAAGCTTGTGGTGTTGAACGCCCTGAAGATCAGCGACAAGGATGCGGATGTGTGGAACACATACGGTCTTGTCGAGCTGGCCAACAATGATGTCACCAAAGCGATCCGTTACTTTGAAGAGGCTGTGACTCTTGACGCCAATCATGTTGAGGCGCTGATGAATCTTGGTGCGATCACTCTGAGTGTGCGTGACTACGACAAGGCGATTGAGTACTTTGAGCGTGTGCTCAAGCTTGACGAAAAGAACAACGAAGCGCTTGTATCTCTTGCTGTGGCTCGTCGAGGTAAGGGCAACCTTCAGGAAGCCGAGAAGATCTACAAGGATGTGCTTGCCAAGGACCCCGAGAACGCGATGGCGTTGTTCAACCTTGGAGTGCTTGAGCAGGAGCACCTGACTCAGGAAGCTATTCTTGGTGAAGGCAAGGAGCCGCCCAAAGAGGACCCTGTCTCACAGATGCAGCGTGTGACTGAAAATATGGAAGATGCGGTCAAGCACCAGGAAAAAGCTCGCACATACTACGAGAAATTCCTCGCAGCTTATGAGAGCAGCGCAGGAGGTGAGGATGAGCGTGCTGTGGAAGCCAGAGAGCGACTCAAGACAATCGATCAGGGTATTGAGACGTTCTATGAGCAGATTCAGATGACCAAGCAAAATATTGAGGATCTGAAGAATATGCCGCCGCCCGAGGAGCCTCCCGCCGAGGAAGAGGCCGTCGAGGAAGGTGCTGATGCTGAAGAAGGCGCAGAGTAAGTAAAAAAGAATGAGGCCGAGCTGACCAGTCAGCTCGGCCTCATTCTTTTTTATTTTTCATGGAACATGAACCTGTTTGAGGTGTCAGAAGTTATGCGTAAATTATAAAGTGAGCAGGATAAAACAACAGTGGGAGGTTGGTATGTTGCGTGTCAAGATCGGTACTTTGGGTGTGATGGTGATGTTGGGGGTGATGTGGAGTGGCTCTGTATATGCTGAGGAAAGGACAGATTGTGTCAGTGAGTCATTGCCTGTGCTTGAGCAGCTTGAGGAGCATCTGGAGGGAGGGCGTCAGGACTTTGCTTCAGGATCGATGAAGGAAGCTGTCAGTGCGTTTAAGTGTGTGCTTTCAGGTAAGGAACTGTTGACCAGTCAAGAGCTGAAAGGACGAGAGGCGAGGGCGGTGTTGGCCGAGGCAACGTTTATGCTTGCCGAGGTGAAGTTTCAGGAGATGGCAGCGATCAAGCTGGACAGTGTTGATGAGAAGAAGGTACAGGCGCAGCTCAAGGCAAAAAAGGCGAAGGGTGTCGCGACGATTAAGTTGTTGAATGGTGTCTTTGGTTACAAGAGTGATGTGTGGAGCGTGGCCTCTTATTCTCAGATTGGTCATATGTATGAGATTTTTGCACAGGAACTTCGTCAGGTGGGATGTCCTGAGCGCTTGAATGTCAATCAGTGCGAAATATTCCTGGGGCTGACGGAAGAGGCCGCCGGTGACATTGATATCAAGGCAGGTGAGCTTTACGTCAAGGCGGTGAAGTTGAGTAAGAAGCGTAAGGTCACCACTGTGTATGCGAGGCGAGCGAGCGAGTATTTGGTGAGCTTTCAACCTGAGCGTGCCCGTGAGCTCGGGATTGTGGTGAAGGACTAGTTTCAGGCGATAGTTGCTATGTGAACGGAGAGGCTGGTGCGGATATTTCAGACATCAGAGCTCTGTCTTACAGCTTTTCGATACAGCTTGGATGTGTTAGATTGTGGGTGAATCACGGGTGATGCGGAGCTCTGTTTTGTATCAGGAGGGGGAAGTGGGATGAGCAGAGCCAGTGAGCATAAAAAGTAGAATTCCTTGGAACTTTCGAGTTCAGATGGTGTCAAGTATAGTAGAGCGGGTGACTGGGTACGCATGAGGGTGAGAGTTTTTGTGTGTAGAATCAGTTGTTTGAGGATGACGAAGGAGGATGAGATGTTGAGTCCAAAGAGGATCGTGGTCGTGGGGTTTGTGTTGCTTGGAATGATGTGGAGTACCGCAGCATTTGCACAGGAAGCAGGGGAAGCTCTGAACGGAGG
This sequence comes from uncultured Pseudomonadota bacterium, assembly GCA_950059285.1. GTDB lineage: Bacteria > Myxococcota_A > Bradymonadia > Bradymonadales > Bradymonadaceae > CATLTV01. Next base: position 11,416 of record CATLTV010000001.1, read on the forward strand.
CGGAAACTCTGGTGTCGTGTACAAGGAAGAGACCAACTATGACTTTGAAGCAGATGATGTGGAAGGTGCGTTGGTCAAGCCTGACGGTGAGAACATCAATGGTAACAATCGCGGCAAGACATCCAGCTTGATCAAGATCCGCGGTGACTTTGTCCCCGAGATGCTCAAGTCTGTTGAGGACATTTAGTGGAAGTGTGGTGGTGAGTGCATCGTATTCACTATCACAGTTAAGTCTTGCGCCATCTTCTAGAGAAACAGGAGCGCAGCCACGCTATACACAAGGTCAGATCAGCGAGTGGAGATCAAAGGCCATAGCGGTTGCAGCATCAAAAACGAACAGACCACAGTTCGACCAGGATAAGAGTTAGGACCGATGAGTCAGCAGAACGTGACATTACGTTTGACAATTGTCGAAGGCGATCAGGGAACGCGCGTTGAGGAGATTGGGAGTGACCAGGCTCCCATCAAGGTGGGGCGTTTATCGAGCTCACACCTACGCTTTGAGGATTCTTCCGTTTCCCGTATTCATGCTGTGTTTGAACGCGCAGCAGATGGGAGCCTGAGTCTGATAGACCTTGGCAGCGCTTCGGGGACTTATGTCAATGGGGAGCGAATTACCAAGCAACCTGTGAGTCATGGTGATGAGATCAGGTTTGGTAATGTGGTCGTGAACCTGGCTTTTGTGCAGGCCGCCTCCAACGAGTTTGTGGAAGAAGCCACGATGGTGACCGCAGGTCTTCAGGCACCACAGCCTCAGGTCTCCACGCCTCAACCTTCAGGAGGAGGTGGCGGCGGTGTGCAGATTGCGGACTCCTACATGAGTCAGCCTCAGCAGGAGGCGCAGCCTGTGGCCGCCCCACAGCAGGCTGACTACAATGCTTATCAGGAGCCTGTGGCGCAACCGCAGGTGCAGCAGCCTGCCTATCAGGAACCACAACAGCCCATGTACCAGGAGCAGGTCAGCGCGCCTCAGGCCGCTGCGCCAGGAATGGTCACAGCAGCAGATGGTTCACAGGTTGAGCCGTACACCTTGCAGGGCTTTTATGATGAGCATGGCAACTACTTGCCTGGCTATTATGATGAGCACAGTGACTACCATCTTGGTTATGGGTATTACGACGATGCAGGTGAGTGGCAGATCGCGTTTGGTTACTATGATCCTGAAGGGACATGGATCGAGACAGACTTTGCGATTGCCAGCGTGGATGAGCTGAGTGGTCCTTCCAACATGGAATACTACACCGAGGCCTTCTTTGATGGTCGTGGTGGCGACACTCTTGAGGTGGCGATGTTGTGGGCCGATCAGGTGCTCGCAGTGAACACCTACTCCACCCCCAGAAGTGTGATGATCGGCGCCAGTGAGAAGCTTGACTTCGTCATCGAGGACCCTGCGCTTACCAGCGAAGAGTACCCTCTGATTGCATACGATGGCTCCTCTTATCAGCTTGTGATCACACCTCAGATGACAGGTATGGTTCAGAATGGTGACCAGCGCCTGACACTTCAGGAAGCGATCGCGCAGGGCGTAGCTCGTCAGGGTGGCGTGCCAGGTGGCTACGTGATCCCACTTGGCTCACGCACAAGCGCTCGCGTTGATATTGGTTCTGTCACCTTCCTTGCCCACTTTACCGAGCAACCTGCTGTGTTCTGGCCCATGTTTACTGTGGGTGCAGCATTTGTTTCATTGCTTGGTTTTGTAGCTCTCTCGGCCGTCCTTCAGGGCTCTTTTGTGGCGATCGCCTTGACCAGTCCTATCGACCCCAACGGTCTTGAGCTGGATGCGTTCTCCGCAGACGATCGCTTTGTTCAGGCGATGATTATGCCCGAACAGGAAGAGGAAGAAGAGGAAGTGCCTGATACGGGTGATGATGCAGGCGAAGAAGCTGCTGCAAAACACCAGGGTGAAGAGGGTCAGGCTGGTAAGGAAGATAGCGAGCAGACCAACAAGGAGCTTGCGATTGCAGGCCCCTCCGACAATCAGGAGATCCAGCTCAAGCGAGCACAGGATACTCAGGTTGCTGTGAACTCTGGTGCGCTCGCCGTGATGGGCGACATGGTCGCCAGCCCCTTTGGTACAGCAAGCGAGTCCGTGGGTAGTGATGCTATCCATGCCATGGGTAACCTTGAGGGCGACGGCGTGGGTAACGCGCAGGGCTTTGGTGGTCTTGGTCTTGCTGGCGCAGGTCGTGGCGGCGGCGGCGTAAGCGAGCGAGGCATTGGCCTTGCTGACGTCGGTACTCGTGGTCGCGGTGGTCGTGGCGGTAGCGGTAGTGGTGGTTACGGCGGTAGCGCAGGTGACCTTGGTAAGAAGAAGAGCCGTGTGCCCAAGCTTATCCCTGGTAAGCCCAAGGTCGTGGGTTCTCTTGACAGAGAGATCATTCGCCGTGTTGTCAGGCGTCACCGTAACGAGATTCGCCACTGTTACGAGAAGCAACTTCAGAAAAACCCCAAACTTGCGGGTACTGTGAAGGTCAAGTTCGTGATTGCTGGTACAGGTAGCGTGATGAGCGCAACAATCTCATCCTCTGACCTGAACAACAGCGCTGTGGAACAATGTATGACACAGAAAATCCGTCGCTGGACATTCCCAGAGCCCACAGGTGGCGGTATCGTGAACGTGAACTATCCCTTCAAGTTTAGTTCCTGATATTCCGAAAAGAAGAGAACGCAAGAGGCGCCTGCTGACATGTCAGCAGGCGCCTCTTGCGTTCTCTTCTTTTCAGTCATGATATCTTTAAAAGAAAGGTTGCTGGTGCGGCCAATCTTACTCTATGATGCAACCTCACATGAAACGAAAATGATCGCTTGTATGAGCGTATAAAGAGGAGCAAAAAGTGATGGTTGGATCTTATAAGGCAGTACAAAAAATGCTGTGGCCTGCCCTGTTTGTGGTGTGTATTGCCGGTTGCAGTCAAGATAAGTCTGCAAAAACAGAGTCATCCACAGATGAGCTTGCTGAAGGCAACAGCGCTGCGGCTGCTGAAAACAGTACGGTTGATACCGAGTCTTCCGAGGGGGCAGAGGTTGACAACGGTGTGACGGAAGCCAGGGGAGATGGTGAGGATACAGGTGCCTTGGTTGAAGGTAACTCTGGTTCGGTGGATGCAGGCGTCGCGGATTCTAAACTTACTCCAGGTGGACAGCCCGAAATTGAGGGTACGCTTGATAAGGAGATTATTCGTCGTGTGGTCAGGCAGCACCGCAATGAAATCCGTTTCTGTCATCATAAGCAGCTGGAAAAAATTCCAGACCTTGAGGGAGCTGTGAAGGTTCGATTTACAATTTCTGGCACTGGGAGTGTGACCAGCGCGGATGTTGTGGCCTCCGAATTGAACAACACTGATGTGGAAAATTGTATGACAACGAAGATCAAGAAATGGACGTTCCCTGAGCCGCCAAACAAGCAGCCAGTGATTGTGAACTACCCCTTTGAGTTCAGCCTCTGAAGTTGTGCGAAGACAAGAAAGCAAGAGGGCGCGATGGCTGACAAGCCATCGCGCCCTCTTGCTTTCTTGTCTTTGTCAGGTGTGGTGCAGGTTGCCAGGCGTGAATGATTTCGAAAGAAAGGTTGCTAGTTCTACTGAAATCATCATATGATGCGGGCTGTCAATGACCGTGATCAGGGTGTTCATAAGAAGAGAATGAGTGTGTGAAGTCTTGGCGCAAGGGTGATTGCTTGCGACAAAAGAGATGACGCTGGCTTCTTGGTTTGACAAGTAATTCTTAGTGGCCTTGATGGTTCCTTTTTTGATGAGTGTATAAAGGAGACGAAGCATGTTTGGAGCTCGTTTTACAGCAGGAAAAATTCTATGGCCTGCCTTGTTTGTGTTGTGTGTTGCAGGGTGTAGTCAGGACAGAGCGATTGCAACACAGGCGTTGAATGACGGTCTTGGTGAGTTGAGGGCAGGGCGCACCACGGATGCCATTTCTCAACTTGAGAAAGCCGCAGCGAGTGACATGACCTATGCTGACCCCTCTTATTATCTGGGGCAGATTTACCATCAGAAATACCAGCAGCTTGATGATGCTGAGCGTCACTATGCTGAGGCAATTAAACGTGCTCCTGATAATGCACAGTTCCACTATCGTTATGGCACGGTGTTGGGTGAAAAGGGCAAGCATCAGGAAGCTGTGGTTGAATTTGAGGATGCCATCAAGGGGCACGAGGACTTTCCCAAGGCGTGGTTCCGCAAGGGCGTGAACGAGCTTGCGATGAAGCGCTACACGGATGGCATTGCGAGCTTGAGCAAGAGCATTCAGCTTGATGCGCGCATGCGTATTGGCGATGAGGACCCAGGTGGAGCCGCATACCATGCGCTCGGCGATCTGTATAACCGCTATGGTTTTTATGACAAGGCGTTGCAGGTCTATGATAATGGAATCACAAACAACTCAAGCAGCGCGCAGCTTTACAGAGGGCGTGGCGTGGCAGAGCTCAAGTTGAAGCGTTTCTCCGAGGCGGAGCAGAGTTTCAGAAAAGCACTCGAGCTTGAGCCCAAGAGCGCCAAGGCATTCTTCAACCTCGCCATTAGCCAGCACGCCCAGCAAAACTACAAGGGCGCGCTCGACAGCTTGCAGCGCTTTATCATCACAGCCGACCCCATCGAGGATGGCGTGAGGATCATGGCAGCAGGTTCGCTTAAAAGCCAGATTCAGGATGAGATGGGAGAGTAGTGCTCCCAGGTGCGATTTACATGCTTCAGAGTGTATGTGTGGTGTGGCAAAACCCGCGCACATGCACATGCTCTCTGATGCATAACTTTGTTTCAGTACACACCCCATAGTTGCCGCTCTTTGTGGCCTTGTGTTATAGCTCATGGGTTGTGTTTATGTCTGCTTAATGCAGGCGATTGGATAGATCTGGAGCGTGATGAAGAAGGAGATGGTCGGAACTGACCTGTTCTTGCTTTGGTACGCTTTGAAGACGTTTCTTTACAGTCAGTTGTTCCTGACATGACGAAGCCCGTGGTTGGTTTTGGATAATTATTGTGTCAGGGCAATCTTTTCAACAAGACTCCACCCTCCACGAGTGTTCACACCGATGACTTTCGAGAGCCAGGTTCAGTCATATTTTGCAGCCCTAGAGGCAGATCCTCATAACATGAATGCACTCGCCAGTTTGCGCGACCTGTACAAGGAACGCGCGGATTGGGGAGAGCTGATTAGCGCGTTTCACGAGCAGGCCCAGCAGTCCGCCAACGCGGAGCTTCAGGCGCGCTATTTGTTTTCGGCCAGTCGTCTGGCCAAGGATGGACTTCGTGATACGGAGCTTGCGTCAAGACTTCTTGAGCTTGCGCAGGGCGCAGGTCAGCAGACAGGAGTCCTGTACGAGATTCAGCTGTTTGCCTACGAACTTCATGAGCAGTGGGCGGAGCTTGAAGGGTTCTTTGAGCAGGCCAGCGAGCATGTCGGCGATACTCGACTGAAGGCGCGTCTGTATACCCAGCTTGGTGATGTTTTTAAGAATACGCTCGAAGATGCGGACCAGGCGCTTGCCATGTACGACTACGCGGGCCAACTCGATACCCAGAACCAGGTGCCCTTGCGACGTAAGCAAGAGATTTATGAGTCCCGAGGGGCTGCCGACGAGCTTGTCGCTTCGCTCTATCAGGAGCTTGAGCTTAGCCAGGATGATGAGCGCAAGCTTGAGCTGTTGATTCGCATGGGACAGACCTATGAGAGCGCAGGCCAGCATGACGCTGCAATTCAGTGCTACCAGAGCGTTCACGACGCGCTCCCCATGGAGTCACGTGCTCGCGCAGGTCTTGAGCGTCTTGGACAACCTGTGCAAGCTGTGGAGCAAGAACCTGCCTACGGTATCGATGAGTTGTCGGGTGATGAGGCTCCGCTTGAGGGTGTGGAGGTCCCTGTCTCTGCTGGATTTAGCGAGGAAGAGGCAAGCGGTGTAACACCTGTAGACGAGGACGCAACCATGCAGCACATCCCTGCGATGTCTGCTGATATGGTGGAGGAGCCACCTCAGACAGGTGCTACCGAAGAGTTTGTGCTGTCCGATATTGTCGAGGAACAAGCAGAAGAGTCTGCGCCCGTTGAGGTTGAGAGTGTGCCCGAGCCACCTCAGGCACCACCTGTACATCAGACCGAGGAGTTTGTGCTCTCGGATATGGTTGAGCCCGAGGTTGAAGAAGTAACCCCAGAGATCGAGCCTGAACTTGAGCCCGAGGTTATCTCCGAGGTTGAGGTTGCTCCCGAAGAAGATGTGGTTGAGGAGCCTGTAGAGCCCGAAGAGATCCTCGCCGTACCACCTGAAGAGGAAGGTGAAGAAGACGTATATGAGGTCTTTGAAGAGGACTTCACGCCTGTCGACGATTACGCGGATGAGCCCGAGGAGGATGTCTCTGCGGACGCAGGTTCAGAGAGCTGGACCGCTCAGTTTGAGCGTAATGTGGAGCTTGTAAAGAGCGATGTGTCCGAGCGTGAGCGTCAGATCGCGCTGCACAATGCAGCGTTGCTTGAGTGGCTCCATCGCAGTGAGTCTGCTGGCCTTGGCTTGGACCTCTGGAGCGTGGCTTTTGAGCAAGGTCTTGGCGAGTATCTCTATGAGAACTTTGCATTCCGTTACAGCGGTGATGAGTTCTGGACAGGCGTGCTTGAGCTTGCTCAGGAAAAAGAGCAACCCACACGATTGCAGGCCGAGATTGCGCTCTTTTATGCACACAATCAGGAGCGCGCAGCTGAGCTTGTCGCAGAGGGATCTCTTGAGGATCTTGCGCAGTTGCTTGAAGACCGCGAGGCCGCCATTGATAATTGGCGCAAGTACCAGCGCAGCGTGGAACAGCGTCACCCCGATCTTGAGCGCGACCAGAAGAACCTCGTCGTGTTCACCGAAATGGGCAAGATGGCAAGGTTGCTTGCAGACGATGAAAAGCTCCTTGATGCGCTTCGTCGCCTGGACCGTGTGAGCGAAGCTCCTTACATCAAGGGTACACTCCAGCTCATTTATCTTGAGACAGACAAGTGGCCTGCCTACGTGGATCTTGTCAAGCAAGAGGCCGAGGCGCTCCCTGAAGATATGGATGAGGCTCGTATTATCCTCTTCCGCGAGGCGATTCGTGTGTACACAGGGCCCATGACGCACGATATGCAAGCGGTCTCCATGTACAAGAGGATCCTCGAAGTCGATCCGACCGATATGGAGTCCATTGATGCGTTGATCGAGCTGTACGAAAAGAACAACCGCACCACTGATCAAATTGCGCTCCTTCAGCAAAAAGTGGACCTCGCCAGGGGCAAACGCGCCAAGGTGCGCATCCTCTCGGATGTGGCCAAGACCTATTTGAGCAAGCGCAACCAGGCCGAGGCAATCAAGGCATATGAGCAGGTCCTTGAGATTGCACCTCACGATCAGGAGGCGTTGGAATTCCTTCGTGAAATGTATGAGAAGCGTCGTGACTGGACAGGTTTGATCGATGTCTTCAAGCGTCAGATCGCGCTGATGGGTTCTGCGCAAGAGCGTCTTGATGGTTACAAGAGCGCCGCGCAGGCTGCCTCTGACAACATCAGGGACCCCGAGCCAGGTATCGAGCTGTGGAGCGAGGCGCTCAAGCGTGCTCCTCAGGATATGGAGGTGCTGGGTAACCTTGAGGCTCTGTACGAGAAGAAGCGTGATTATGAGGAGCTCGCGACGATTCTGGAGCGTCGTGTCAAGCTGGAGTCTTCACCTGACGAGAAGATGAAGATCTACCAGAAGCTTGGCATGTTGCTTTCAGACAGAGTGCAGGCCCCCGATCGCGCGATACGCGCATGGCAAGGCGCGTTGCGTCTTGACCCCAATGACCTGAAGGCGCGTAAATCGCTTGAGCGTCTGTACATGGAGCACAAGCGTTGGGATGATCTTGAACGTCTCTACGCAAGCCAGGGGGCTTATGCCGACCTTGCTCGTGTGCTCGAGACACTTGTGGGCGCGAGTGATTCGGATGAAGACAAGGTCGAGCTTCTTTTGAGGAGTGCTGCCCTGTGGCAGGATCGCCTTGATGATCTTGCACGTGCAGAGCGCGCACTGGATCGTATCCATCAGCAGATTGACCCTACGCACGAAGGTGCTGCTCGTGGGTTGCTCTCGATTTATGAAGCTACCGAAAACCATGAAGGGCTCAAGAAGGCATATCTGATCATTCTTGAACATCAGGAAGATCTTGCAGAGCGCCGTAAGGTGCAGGTTGCTTTGAGGACATTGCACGAGCAAAAGCTTGGCAACATTGAAGAAGCATTCGCCTGGGCTGGTCAAATTGTTCAGGAAGATCCTTCTCGCGTGCAGGATGCTGCGGAGTTCGAGCGACTCGCTGGCCAGATTGACGCGTGGTTCTCCGTGGTTGAGATGTACCAGGATGCCATGAGCAAGGAGGACTGCGATGATGCGTTGCGTCTTGACCTGAAAATGCGCCTTGGTCGTGTGTTGTCAGAAGAGCAGGGCAACATGGAAGAAGCTCTGTTTGTATACCAGAGCATTCTTGATGATGTGCCAGGTCATACAGACGCGATGAGCGCCATGGCCTCTATCTACGAGAGACAGGGGCGCTGGGATGAGTTGATGACCATCTATCAACGTCGTTTGGAGCTTGTGGATAGTGCAGAAGAGCGCGTCGTGATTCTTCATGGCACAGCTCGTATCGCTGAACATCAGGCAGGAGACAAGGCCAAGGCCCTGAGCATCTATCAGGAGTCTTACGAGCTTGCTCCCACGCACTTGCCCACGCTCGTTGAGCTTCACCGCCTGTACCAGGAGCTTGGTGATACCGCCAACGTGGCGCAAATGTGTCGCGAGCAAATTGAGCTTATTGATGCCATCGCGCTTGAGCGCGCAAAAGAGCGCGGCTCTGTGAGCACCACGGATGTGGCATCATTGCTCCCTGCCGATGCTGCCATGTGGGGCGCCTCTCGCGTGGAAGCTCCTGATCTTGGCGAGATCTCGTCGAGCCTTGGTGAGGAGTCCTCATCCTCTCTTGGTGAAGAGTCATCCAGCGAAGATCTCGATTCCGAAACAGGTGAGGATGAAGCGCTCAAGCCGCTGTATCTTGAGGATGAGCTTGAGCGTTTGATTGCGCTGAACCTTGAGCTTGGTGAGATCGCAGCGAACGAGGGTTCACAGCCTGGAGAGGCGCTGATCGCTCTTGGTCGTGTGTTGGTGATGGATCCAGATCATGTGCGTGCGCTTGCTCTGGTTGAGCCATTCCTCTCTCATGAGTCGGCTGAGGTACAGGTTGCTGCCTGTGATATTTGTGCTCCTGTGTACGAAGTGCATGGTCAGTGGGATAGCCTCGTGCACGTCTTGCGCATCAAGAGTGGGCATGCATCGCACACGCTGAAGATCGAGCTGCTTAGCAGGATCGCACAGATTTACCTCGAGGAGCTTGGCCAACCCGAGAGCAGTTTTGAGTTCTATGCTCAGAAGTTGCGTCTTGTGCCAGAAGACACAGACACTCGTGCACAGCTGCACCTTTTGGCTGATGCTCTTGGTGACTGGCCAAAGCTTGTCGCGCTGTACAAGGAGATCTTTGCAGAGCTTGATGGCGAGATTTGGCGAGATTATGCGTTTGCATTGGGTCAAATGTACTCGGATAGAGTGGCTGCGCCTGATGATGCAGCGAGGATGTATTACAAGGTCCTTGAGAAGAATGACTCCGATGTACAGGCGCTTGATGCGTTGCAGGATCTGTTCATGCGTGCCGAGCAATGGCAAGACATGCTTGATGTGTATGATCGTAAGATCAATTTGTATCAGGATGATGCTCAGCGTGTACGCGGGCTTCGTCTTGAGCTTGCAGGCGTCTGGGAGGTTCATCTTCAGGATCTTGGTGAGGCGATTGAGGTCATTCAACGCGTCCTTGCCGACCACCCAGAAGACCAACAGGCGCTTGATATCTTGCAGCATTTGCAGTCAGAGCGTGGTGACTGGGAAGATGTGGCATCGACCTTGATGCGTAAGTACGAGCTGGCAGAAGATGCTCAAAAAGATGCGCTGAAAATTGCCCTTGGCGAGGTTCAGGAGCAGCGTCTGGATCGCCCCGAGATGGCGGCGACGCTTTACGAAGAGGTGCTTGAGAAGTCACCTGACAGCGAAGATGCTGTGGTGGCCCTGTTCCGAGTGATGAACAGTGAAGGTACTCCTTCTGATGTCACGCGTCATGTGGCGTTGTTGTTGGAGCCATGGTTCAATCAGCGTGAGCGTTGGCAGGAGATGATCTCTGCGCTTGAGGCTCAGGCGCGCACGGCACCTTCACGTGACGACAAGATCGAGCTCCTTCATCGTGTCGCGCGTCACTATGAGTATCAACTTGGTGAGCCCACCAGGGCGCTTGGCGCATATAGCCTTGCCTTTGCAGAGGATGTGCATCACGAAGAAACCGTCAGCAACATGTATCGTATCGCGGAGCAGAGCATCGCATGGGATAGCCTCGTGCAGGTGCTTGAAGAGACCGTGGAACAGACCGAGGATTCGGACGCTCAGCGTGAACTCCTTCGCCGTGCTGCTTCCATCTATGTGGACCACATTGGCGATGTGGACGCGACCGCAAACTGTCTTGAGCGTGTGATCGAACTTGTGCCTGATGATCTTGAGTCCATTGAGGATCTGGAGAACATCTACCGTCACTTGCAAGACTGGGAGAAACTCGTTGGCGTGCTCAAGAGCAAGGCCAATATCATGGACGACTTCGAGGCCAAGAAGACGCTCCTTCACCAGGCTGGTACAATCTATGAGGAAGTCAGTGAGAGACCTCAGGATGCAATTGAGGTCTACAAGGACGTGCTTGACCTTGACCCACAAGACACACTCGCCATTGATCGTCTGGAGGTGCTTTACACCAACGACTCCAACTGGATTGAGTTGCTTGAGGTCTACAAGCGCAAGTACGAACTTGCAGAGCATGATGAAGCCCGTAAGGATCTCCTCTATGTGACAGGTGCCATCTACCAGAACGAGCTTGAGGATCTCCCCGAGGCGATCGACGTCTACCGTCGTATCCTTGATATTGATCCCATGGAGCTTGGTGCGCTTGAGAAACTTGATGAGCTTTATGAGAAGAGTGAGCAGTGGATTGATCTTGAGCAGACACTTGAGCGTGAGCTTGAGTTGACTCAGGTCCCCAATGAGCAACACCACCTCAAGTGGCGTCTTGGTCAACTTCATGAGCTTCATCTTGAGGATGGTGCTCGCGCTGTATCCATTTACCAGGAGGTCTTGCAGGACAACCCCGCACATGAGCTCTCCTTGAACACACTTGCTGACATGATTCAGCGTGGTGATCATGAGCTTGAGGCTGCCGAGGTACTTCGTCCTATTTACGAGGCAAGTGAGCAGTGGGAGCAGCTTGTTGAGGTGCAGCGTTTGTTGCTTGGCTCCACCGAAGGTGCCGAGGGACGCGTGGCGATCCTCAAGGAAATTGCAAGCATTCAGGAAGGTTGTCTTGATGACAAGGCCGAGGCATTCACTGCATATGCCGAGGCACTGTCCGAGGTTCCTGGCGATGAGATGATCCTCGATCAGCTCGAGCGTCTTGCTGCGGAACTCTACGCATGGGACCCCTACATCGACCTGCTCGATCAGCAGATCGAGTTCACGGATGATGTGGTTGCACAGAGCTTGATGCAACGCCGTGTGGCTCAGGTCTACGAAAATCAGATCCAGGACAGCGGCGCTGCGATTGATCGTTACAACCGCGTCCTTGAGCAGGACCCCATGGATGAGCTCGCGCTTCCCGCGCTTGATCGTCTCTATATGCAAGAGGCGCGTTGGGAAGAACTTGCCGATGTGCTTGAGCGTCGTATCGAGCAGAGCACAGATCCAGATGAGCGTCTTGCGTTCAGGTTGCGTCAGGGCACCTTGCTCAGGGATGCACTTGGCGATGTGCAAGCTGCGCTCAACACCTACCAGACCATTCTTGCTGATGAACCTGAAGAGCCTCAGACCATTTCTGCACTTGAAGAGATGTTCATGGCAGGACAGGCGTCAGAGGCAATCTCTGAAATTCTTGAGCCTTACTACCTCGCACGCGGCGAGCATCACAAGCTCATCGAGATGTACACCCAACGCCTGCATGGTGTGACTGATGCGGATGAGCGTCATGCCTTGTTGATGCAGGTTGCTCGCGTGTACACCGAGGAGCTTGTGCAGGAAGTGGATGCGCTCCAACCGCTCTCGGCAGCTCTTTACGAGAAGCCAGATGATGAGCACATCATGGAAGAGATGGAGCGTATTGCCCGTGCTCATGATCAGTGGCCCACTGTGGCGCAGACCTACATGGGTGTGCTTGAGCAGGTCGAACTTGAAGATGAGCAAAAGCTTGCCATGTGGCTTCGATTGGCCAATGCGATCGACATTGAGATGAACATGCCTGCTGATGCAGAGACCGCATATCTCAACGTCCTCGCGCTTGATCCTGGTCAACCTCATACACTCGCTGCGCTGGATCGCATCTATGAATCACAGCAAAGCTGGGCCGAGCTTGCCGAGATCCTTGAGCGTCGTGTCGTGGAGACCATTGAGGACGATGAGCTCGTGGAGTTCAACACTCGTCTTGCTCGACTTTACCGTGACCAGCTCGCTGAGCCTGAGCGTGCGATCAATTGTTTCCAGGCCGTCATTGATATTGATCCTGGCAACCTCTCCGCTCTGGAAGAGCTTGAGAGTCTTTATTATGCCACGCAGGACTTCGATGCTCTGTACAGGAACCTCTCACGTCAGGCTGATGTGACCATGGATCCTGATCGTCAGGCGGATCTTCTCTCGCAACAGGCGACGCTTGCTGAGGAGGCGCTTGATCGTCGCGACGATGCTATCGAGTTGCTTCAGCGCGTGATTGACTTGCAGCCTGATAACAAGGATGCACATCAGAAGCTCAGGTTGATCTACATCTCTGAAGGTCGTTGGGCTGATGTGGTTGAGGTTCTTGAGCGTGAAATCACGCTGACCGTGGAGCCCGAAGAGCAGATCGCAATCTATGAGAACATGGGGATCATCTGGAGCGATCATCTTGATGATGAAGTGCGCGCTCTCGATGCCTGGAGTGCTGCGCTTAGCATTGACCCCAATCACTTGAACGCTCTTGTGGCGATGCATGATATCTACGCACGTCGCTCTGATTATCATGAGCTTGCCACCACGCTTGAGAGGATGCTTGACCATCCCGAGCTTGAGGATGGACGCCGCCTTGAATACTGGGTGGAGTACTCCGATGTGTTGGGCGACATGTTGCAGCGTCCTGAGGAAGCGATTCAGGCATGGCGTCAGGTGATGATGCTTGATCCTGGCAACACGATGGCAATTGATGCGCTTGAGCGTCTCTACCTTCAGGAAGGTCATTGGGAGGAAGCTGTCACTGTCCTCGATACTCGCCTGGACACCATCACAGATCCCGAACATCAGCTCTTTGTGGCTCGTCAGATCGCACAGTTGCTCGATGAGCAGATCGGTGCTCCTGTCCGCGCTGCCTCCTATCACGAGATGGTGCTTGAGCTGGACCCACAGGATGAGAATGCATACAACGCGTTGAATACTGTGTATCAGGATCTTGGCACGCCCGAGTCGTATGGCTCGCTTGTCAACCTCTACCTCACACATGCTGAGGTTGTGGGTGATGATGCCGAGGCACGTACACAAACGCTTCGTCAGGCAGCTGCGACCTTTGAGAACTCGCTTGGAGATCAGGCAAGCTCTTTGTTGGTGCTCCTCTCGGCGTTGACGTTGGACAGCCTCTCGGATGAGGATCTTATCCGTGACCTTGAGCGTCTTGCTGATGACACCAATCTCCATGGTGAAGTTGTGCAGCGTTACCAGGGACTCCTTCAGGAGGCGACCGACGAGCGCGATCTGTTTGATCTCCATCGTTACGCGGGTCGTATGTTGGCAGGCGCACTTGAGCAGCCTGATGATGCGATTTATCACTACCAGAGCGCATGGCGTCTTGATCCTGAGAACCTTGATGTGCTCATCAAGCTTGAGGAGCTTTACCGTCGTATTGCGGCGTGGCCAGAGCTTGCTCAGACGCTTCATGCGTGTGTTGAGCTGGTGATCGATCCCGTTGAGAAGATCGATGTCTGGCGCAAACTCGGTGAGGTCTACGAGACTCAGCTTGCAGATGTCGACAACGCGATTGCTTCTTATGAGCAGATCCTCTCCATTGATGAAACTGACTTGCTCGCCATTGAGAGCCTTGAGCGTATCTACGAGGCTTATGGCAAGTGGGAGATGCTCATTGATATCTTGCGTCAAAAGGTGTCCACGAGCTTTGACCCCGAGGAAAGTGTCCAGATCAGGTTCAGGATCGCTACCATCTATGAACAGATGCTTGATGATCCTCAGCGTGCCAAGGGCGCATATCTTGACCTCCTGAGTGTGGATGAAGGCCATCGCGACAGCTTGCTTGCGTTGGAGCGTCTGTACACAGACAGTCAGGAATGGAGCGAGGCTCTTGAGGTGTATGATCGACAGCTTTCGGTGACGTATGAGCCCGATGAGCTCGTCGCCATCTATGGTAAGATCGCATACATTCATGAGGAGCACTTCCAGCGCGCACCCGAGGCGATCGATGCGTATCGTAAGATCCTTGAGTTTGATCCTTCAAACGAGAGCGCGATCCAGAACCTTGAGCGCCTGTACTACAACGAATCCCAGTGGCCAGATCTTGTGGACATTGTGGAGCAGCATATTCAGCTGACCGAGGATTCCGAGGGCAGGGCAACCTTGCTCAATGAACTTGCGCGCGTGCATCGCGACCAACTTCAGGACCCACACTCCTCCATTGATGCGTTTGTGCGCTCTCTGGATGTGATGCCTGTGCAGCCCGAGCCAATGCGAGAGCTTGCTCTGTTGTACGAGGATACTGATAACTGGGATGCTGCTGTACAGGTTTACGAGCGTATTGCCGAGAACTCACTGGATACACAGGAGCAGATCGAGCTTTACGATCATATTGGTGCCATCTTCGATATGAAGTTGATGGACGAAGTGCGCTCGGAGCAGGCTTATCTCTCCTCGCTGGCGCTGAATCCTGCACATGTCAACGCAATTGAGGCGTTGCGCTCTATCTACGAGCGCCGTGGCGACTGGCAAGCGATTATTCATATCTACAAGAAGGCCGAAGGCGCGTCGCGCTCGCTTCCTGACAAGGCCAGCTACCTTGCTCGCGTGGGCCGTATCTATGACGACCATCTGGACGATATCGTCAGTGCATTGCGTTACTATGAGCAGGCTCAGGAGCTTGACCCCGATGTGGTCGAGGCCGCAGGTCCGCTGATTGATGTGTATATGCGTGAGCGTCGTTACGCCAGGGCGTTGCCTCTGCTTGAGAAGCTGCTTGATAAGCTTCAGGCTGATGGTGATGTGGCGATGGAAGAGCTTCACAAGCGTTACTTGCAAATGGCGCAGGCAAACGAGAGCCTTGACCGTCTTGAGCCTTCGCTTGAGGCATATCACAGGGCCTATGAGTACAACTCATCTGATCGTCAGACGATGATGGGTCTTGGTCGTCAGCTCTTCAAGCGTGAGGACTACGAGGCTGCCTTTAAGATCTACCAAAACATTCAGCTTCAGCATCTCAGTGAGCTTGATGGTGAAGAGGCCAGCGAGGTCTTCTACAACGCAGGTCTTATCAAACAACGTGTGGGCGATAAGCCTCGCGCCATCGAGTACTTTGAGAAGGTGTTGGACTACAACCCTGATCACAAGGAGAGCCTCAGTGCTTTGCTTGAGAACTACGAAGCTGGTGGATACTGGGATCGCTTCATTGACCTGAGCAGGCGACTGCTTGAGCTTGAGACTGATGAGAAGATCAAGTTCGCCAAGCTCTCTCAGATTGGTGACATCTATGCCAAGGAAGTTCATGATCCTGGCATGGCGATGCAGACCTATCTTGAAGCTCTGGAGCTTCAACCTCAGAGTGTGATTGTGCTTCGCAAGCTGCTTGATCTTTACACCAAGACCCGCCAGTGGGTTGAGGCGATCGATATGCTTGAGCGCCTGATCGAGCTTGAGGCAGATGCTGGCAAGCGTGCCAAGTTCGCGTACACCGTGGGTGTGATTTACCGCGACGAGGTGCACTCCAACTCTGATGCGATCAAGGCATTTGATGTCGCGCTTGATAACGATGTGCACATGCTCAAAGCGTTTGAAGGTATTGACCGTATCCTCACCGATAACAAGGATTGGAAAGAGCTTGAGCGTGCCTATCGCAGGATGCTCAAACGCGTGGCCGAGTTCCAGCATGAGGAACAAATGGCAGCGCTGTACATGATGCTCTGGAAGAACCTTGGTGAGATTTACCGCTCCCGTCTGGGTCACGTGAAGAGCGCGATCAAGGCGTTTGAAATGGCCAGTGAGCTCAACCCAGGAGATGAGCAAATCCACCTTATCCTTGCGCAGCTCTATGAGCGTTCAGGTGAAGTTGGTGGCTCTGGCGTGGTCAAGGAGCACCGTGCTCTGATCAAGAATAACCCATTCAGGATCGAGAGTTACAGGGCTTTGTTCAAGGCTTACATTCAGGGCAAGGAGTACGACAAGGCATGGTGCATGGCCAGCGCGCTCTCCTTCTTGCAATCTGCTACAGAGCAA
Source organism: uncultured Pseudomonadota bacterium (assembly GCA_950059285.1). Taxonomy (GTDB): domain Bacteria; phylum Myxococcota_A; class Bradymonadia; order Bradymonadales; family Bradymonadaceae; genus CATLTV01. The sequence goes on from CATLTV010000001.1 coordinate 27,983, forward strand.
GAGCAGTCCTTCTACACCCAGTATCTTGGTAAGAACCTGAACGCGGCCAAGGCGACCTTTAACCTTGAGCTGTTCAGCAAGTTGTACCACCCCGATCAGGATGCGTTGACCACGCACATCATGGGTCAGCTCTCACTTGTCTTTGCTGAACCATACTCGGGCGATCTCCGCGATATGGGCATCAACAAGAAGAAGGATCTGCTTGATCCAAACGACAAGCTCCTCTTCTGTAAGATCTACACCTATGTGGCTGGCCGCATGGCTCCTGTGGGTCTGACACCGATGCCCGAACTTTACCTGCGACGTGATCAGGCGCTTGGTATGCGTAACGCGAAGGTGATCCCAACCGCGTTCATCCTCGGGGCAGACATGTTCCAGGGTAAGGATGACCGTGAGCTTGCGTTTATCATTGGTAAGCGTCTTGGTTGGATGCTCCCAGGTCACTACCTCGGTAGCTGTGGTTACCCCACGGAGTGGCTCAAGGCGTTCTTCATGGTCGCGCTCCACCTGTCTAACCCAAGCCTTGGTCTGGACAAGCAGATTGGACCTAACGCCGCAGATCTGATTCAGGCCGTGCAGCAAGCAGATAGCCGCACACCTGGTCTGATGCTCAACCTCCAGAAGGGTGCACGTCAGTACCTTGCTCAGGGCAAGAACCCCAACCTCTCCAAGTGGTTGACTGCTGTGGACCACACCACATCTCGCATTGGTTTGCTGATGTGTGGTGACCTTCACAAGGCCGCAAGTTGCATCAAAAACGATGCCATTCCTGTCGGTAAGTCCTCCATCAAGGACAAGATCAGGGAGCTTGTACTCTTTGCCATCAGTGAGGAATACTTTGAGCTTCGTCAACAACTTGGGCTCGCCATTGGTGCATAGGTTCAAGCGACGTTGACAACGAGCAGATACGCGAAGAGGGGCGGCCAGTTACTTCAGTAACTGGCCGCCCCTCTTCGCGTATCTGCCCGTTGCAGGGATGAAAAAGGAAGGCCCGTGGGGGCGGCCAGTTACCTAGGTAACTGGCCGCCCCCACGGGCCTTCCTTTTTCATCTGCTATTTACGCCTTATGAAAAGGGCGCTTTTGGCATGACGTCTTATTGTACGCAGTACGTGCCATTTGCATTTCCAACTTCTTCACAGTTCCAGAATGTGGGGCAGTCTGAGAAGTCGGAGCATGTGGTTGTACAGTAGCCAAAGTCGTCCAGGTCATTGGCAACGAGGCAAGCGCCATACTCACAATCGCTATTGCCCTGGCACATTTCACCGAAGTCGTTGATGGCACACTTGCCATCAAACGCACCTGCGGGCTTGCGACAGAATTGTGAGTCACACTGACCGTGATCGTCGCAAGTATCGCCGATTGCGCCACCGCTGCTGCTGTTACCTGTTTCGCCGCCACCGTTGCTGCTGTTGCCTGTTTCGCCGCCACCGTTGCTGCTATTGCCTGTTTCGCCGCCGCTTCCAGAAGGATCGACGCATTCGCCTGCGGTACAGATGCGATCGCCTTTGCAGTCGTTGTCATTTGCACAAGAGCCTGAGGAGTTATTCTCATCTTCACCACCACCACATGCGACGACGCCAAAGGAGAGAGCACTTGTGACAAGAAGGGACCATACAATTCTTTTCATGTTTTTGACCGTTGAGTTAATTTGTTTAGAGGGAATACAAAACCAAGCAGGTGTAGTTACGCCATGAACTACTGCTGCGTGTCTGAACTGCTTTGATACATGATGAAGCAGCTCAATTCTGGTCATCAATTGCGACGACAAGTTACAGAAACGTACATGTCTTGTAAAGGATCTTGATTTTGCGCACAATTCTCACGAGTTAAGGAGATTGTTATTACACAAAGTGTGAATATTCTTGTTCGTATGGAGGGGGTTAGCTTTTCCTATCCATCACAGGTTGGCAGGGTTTTTGAGTCGTTAAATTTGCAGCTAGAGCCTGGTTGGTATGGTGTAGTCGGGGCAAATGGGGAGGGTAAGAGCACATTGCTTGGTGTGCTCTCTGGAGAGCTTGTGCCAGAGGAGGGGACGGTCTCCATACATGGCGCTTCCTCTCAGGATATAGTGTGGTGCAAGCAGGTGCTTTCGCCTGGTGATGTGGACGCATTGATCGAGGATGTGTCGAGTCGCTGGGATGGTGAATCGATGCGTTTGAGGAGCGTGCTTGAGCTGGACGATGGCGATCTTTACCGCTGGGAGAGCTGTTCTGGAGGGGAGCAAAAGAGGTGGCAAATCGCAGCTGCGCTGATGCGAAGACCACCTGTGTTGCTGCTGGATGAGCCGACGAATCATCTTGATAAAGAGGCGAAAGAGTTATTGTTTCAGGCGCTGGAAGGGTATCAGGGTGTGGTTCTCCTTGTCTCACATGATCGCGAAGTTCTGGACAGGATGACGCAGCAGACCTTGTGGGTTGAGGGCAAGCGAGTGGCCTTGTATCAGGGGGGATATTCCGAGGCAAAAGGGTTACGCGAGGCATCCAGGGAGGATTATTTATCAAGGCGTCAACAACTTGTGGATCGTGTGGACCAGGCGCAGTCTCAGTATCATCAGGCGAGCGGAGCGTTGAAGTCTGCAAACGCAAGAATCTCGACGCGTTCACGGATGAAGTCGGTCAAGGATCATGATGCGCGCAGCACTGCAGCCAAGAGTAAGGTGATCAAGGCCGAGCGCAGGTTGGGGCAGCGGGTGTCGGTGCTTTCACGCGAGCGTGAGAGGGCCGAGCAGGAGCTTTCGGAGATGCCTTATATGGTCAAGGCATCGCATGGCGTGGAGGTCGCCGAGAGCAAGGCGCCAGGAGAGCAGGTGGCGTATCTTGAGCTTGGTGAAGGTTTACATGGAGGTGCGCGCGTGTTGCTGCGTCCTCGTCAGGGAGGTTTTACGTTACGTCGAGGGGAGCAGTGGTGGTTACAGGGTGGAAATGGCGTGGGGAAGAGTACACTGTTAAAGGCGCTGTATCAGAGCATGCCCGAGGAACATCGTGAGCATGTGTTATGGTTGCCTCAGGAACTTTCGCCCGAGAGCAAGGAGGCGTTGCTGCATGATTTTGAATCGATGCGAAAGGATGATCGGATCGCCTGGCTGCAACACATTGCGGGTCTTGGCGTGGATGTGGGGAGGTTACTTGAGGAGGGGTTGTCAGGACAGAGTCCTGGCGTGTGGCGCAAGGTGATGATCGCGCGTTCGCTGGGGCTTGGGTGTTGGTGTATGCTGTTGGACGAACCGACAAATCATCTTGATATTCCATCAGTTGAGGCGCTTGAGCGCGCGCTTGCTGCCTATACAGGGGCAATGATTGTGATCAGCCACGACAATTATTTTGGGCAATCGTTGTCGTTGAGGTCGTTGGTGATCGAGGACAAGATGATGCATATGACATGATTTATAATTGACAGTAAATCAAGGTGGCTGTATTTATGTTCAGTGTCTCGACGACGCTGCGAATCTTCTATATATGGATGCAGTGAAGACATACCAATTTGGGGTGGAACGATCAGAGGAGAGCCTCATGATCAGGAGCTATGACACACTTACGAGATCCTGTTCATGAGGTTTTTAAGTTTTCAATTGGCGAGAGGGCAAGAAGGTGATTAGGTTGTACGCAATCATTTTCTGGAGTTTCTAGTGTATGACCACTTAATGACAATATGGAGTTAATCTATGGAAACCATGCGTTATTTGTTTCACCGTCTCTTCCCTCTGACGATTCCTGAAGATCACGGGAGCGTGGATCAGGGACTACTACAGGTTGTCTGTGTGGCGATGCAGATCGACGGCAAGATCTCTCCCGAGGAGATGGTCGATGCAGTGCATCTTGTGAGTCAGCTGTACAGCTTTGAAGAGTACGATAGCGATGAGGAGATTCGTACACTTCTGGAAGAGACCATTGAGCATGTCTCGCACCTTGGGCCAGAGCTTGCGTTGCAGGCTGCCGCAGAGTTGTTGCCATCCCAGGATGATCGCGAGCTTGCGTTGCAGCTTATCGCATACATCAACGACAGCGATGAGAAGGTTGTCCCTATTGAGGTAGCGCTGATTGATCTGGCGGCGAGGACGTTTGATATTGAGTCTGATCGCGTGATGGAATTGCTTGAGGAGCTTGACAGTAAGGTTGATCGTCAGCGTCTCGCTATTGAGCGCGAAAGTGTGCCTCAAGTGGCTGAGAATAATCCGTTTTTGGCCTATGAGGAACTGCCTCGTTTTAACGACGTTGAAGCATGGCAGTTGGAGCTTGCAGTTAGCGCTCTGTTGCCAGAGCTTCGCGACGAGCTTGCCAAGCTTGAGGCGATGGATACCACTGACTTTGATGCGTTGATGCAACCTTACAGGAAGCTTAGTCAGAGGTTGTCTTTTGTGTGGGGTCTTGCGGGTCACCTGTTGAGCGTGCGTAACGAGGATGAGTTAAGAGCAGTCTATGAGAAGGTCCAACCTGTGTTGGTGTCATTCTCCATTGAGATTGGTCAGAGCAAGGCGTTGTACGACACGTTTTTGGCGATTCAGGCTCGCGAGGATTTGACCGAAGCTCAGCGTCGCATCATCGATTCAATGGTGCTGTCCGCGCAGCATTCTGGTGTGGGTCTTGAGGGCGCAAAGAAAGAGCGCTTTAATGAGATACAGGCCGAGCTTGCGCGCCTCTCCACCGCGTTTGGAAACAATGTCCTTGACTCCACCAAGGCGTTTGAAGTGATCCTCACGGACAAGTCTCGCACAGCAGGTCTTGAGCCAAGTTTCTTGAAGATGGCAGCGCAGTCTGCACGTCAGGCAGGTCATGAGGACGCTACCGCAGAGGATGGTCCGTGGCGCATCACACTTGATGTGCCAAGCGCGTTCCCTGTGCTCAAGCATGCAAAGGATCGCGAGCTTCGCAAGGAGGTCTACAAGGCCTACACAACCCGAGCCAGCTCAGGTGACAAGGACAACACCGATCTTATCGCCCAAATCCTCAGATTGCGCAAAGAAGAGGCCGACATCCTTGGTTATGATAACTTTGCATCCTTGAGCCTCTCGACCAAGATGGCGCAGGATGTTCAGGCCGTGCAATCCTTGCTTGATGAGTTGAGGACTGCATCGTGGGATGCTGCCAATGAGGAGCACAAGGAACTCCTTGATTTCGCTCATGAACATGGTTTTGAAGGCGATCTTCAACACTGGGACTTGAACTTCTACTCCGAGCGTCTTCGAGAAGCTCGTTATGGGTTCAAGGATGAGGAGATCAAGCCCTACTTCCCATTCCCTCGCGTGCTGGATGGCTTCTTTGTGCTGATCAAAGAACTCTTTGGCGTCAGGGTCGTTCCTACAGATGTAGGCGAGGTTCAGGTGTGGCATGAGGATGTGCGCTTCTACAAGGTGTACGAAGGGGAGAACCATGTGGCCTCCTTCTTCCTTGATCCTTACAGTCGTCCTGCAACAAAACGTGGCGGAGCCTGGCATAACACATGCCGTAGCCGTCACGTGAACGCTGAGGGTGAGCTTGATATCCCTGTCTCTTACCTTGTGTGCAACCAGACTCCTCCTGTCGATGGTCAGCCCTCTCTGATGACATTCAATGAAGTGGTGACCCTGTTCCATGAATTTGGTCATGGTCTTCAACACATGCTCACCAGGGTGGATTATGCCATGGCATCGGGTATCTCTAACATTGAATGGGATGCAGTGGAGTTACCCAGCCAGTTCATGGAAAACTGGTGCTATCGTCCCGAGATTTTGAAGTCTCTCACGGGTCACGTCGAGACAGGCGAACCTCTTCCAGAGCATTACCTTGAGAAGATCATTCAGGCGAAGAACTTCCGCGCAGCAAGCGCGATGTTGCGCCAGTTGAACTTCGGCATGTTGGACATGACACTCCATCATGAATACGATCCCGATGCTGATGACACTGCCTCCATCTTTGACATCCAGGAAGAGATCGCACGCAAGACTAGCGTGATGGAGCCCTCCAAGGAGAACCGCTTCTTGTGCAGCTTCTCGCACATCTTCGCAGGTGGCTATTCCGCAGGTTATTACAGCTACAAGTGGGCAGAAGTTCTGAGCGCAGATGCTTTCGCTGCCTTTGAAGAAGCTGGCCTCGACAACGAGGAGGCCATTCAGTCCACGGGCGCACGCTTCAGAGATACTGTGCTCGCCCTTGGTGGTGGTCGCGACCCCATGGATGTCTTCAAGGACTTCCGTGGTCGTGAGCCAAAGCCTGATGCCTTGTTGCGCCATAGCGGCCTTGCCTGATCATGAAAGAGAGAGCCCCCATGGAGGGCAATGTTCAACCTCCAGGTTGAACATTGCCCTCCATGGGGGCTCTCTCTTTTTGTATACATGTAGTTGAACTGTAAGTTGTTTTTGTACTCTTGTTCTGGTGAAACTTTTTATGAACCTCTCATCTCAACTCCAGGGACATCTCTGGACCATTGGCCTTGCTGGCAAGAATATACTCTTTCCCCCACATATCCCCGAAGCGTCCTTCAGGTGGTCCGCTCACGTGAAAAGTGCCGAGGGAGAACCTGTCCTGATCACAGGTGAACTGACCGAGGTCGACTTTGCGCGTCCTGATACGCTTGTGCTGTTGGTGCACGGTCTTGGTGGTAGCGCACACTCGGCGTACATGCTTGATGCCGCACGCCAGTGCACGCGTCTTGGTTGGAGCTCGCTGCGCATTTCACTCAGAGGTGTGGATTCCCCCAGCAATGATATTTATCACGCGGGACTCACCGCCGATTTACACCAACTTCTCCTGCATCCATCGCTGAAAAAATGGCGTCGCATCTTTGTGGTCGGCTTCTCTCTTGGTGGTCACCTCGCCATGAAGATGTCCACCGAATCCGAGCTTGATCCTCGCGTGCAAAAAATTGCTGCCGTGTGTGCTCCAATTGACTTGGTCAATGTGATTCACCATATCGACTCTCCTGACGCATGGTTCTACCGTGAGTATGTGCTCTCTTCACTCAAGCGACATCACCATGAGCTGGTGCGACGAGGCCATGGGATAGCGCCTGATTACAAGGTTCGACGTGTTCACAAACTCCGTGACTTTGATGCGTTTGTCATTGCTACTCGTTATGGGTTTGCTTCTCCAGAGGATTATTATCAGAGTCAGAGTGTGGCCTCTCGTCTGGATGACATCGCGGTGCCGCTTTTGTATGTGGGGGCTGAGTCCGATCCCATGATTCCCAGTGATAATTGTAAGGCTGCGCTCGCGTGTACATCCGTGGACACACTTGAGGTGCGCTGGCTTGATCGCGGGGGACATGTCTTTATTCCTGACGACGTCAGCCTTGGTTTTGGCGGAGATAGCGGCGTCATTCCCCAGATTTTGGAGTGGTTTGAGCTTGATTGAGCAGACATTTTAGCATGAACAGTAAATGGCAGCTTTCATGAATCAAAGCTGCCATTTGCCTTTTGAGTGCCTCGTCCTAAATTAATTAGTGGCACAGGCCAATAACCACCCTCGCGGGTGCTAACAGAGCGAGGATGAGGCGTGTTTGTACACGCCCAAGTATTGGAGACAGTCAAATGTCTAAGCCTGGAGAGGTCGCTTGGATAGCAAGACCTCTTGAGGGTTTTTTAGAGTCGCAAGTTTATGAACTTTCGATGTAAATCGCCCTCGCCAGTCAATAGGTTGTATCATGCAACTGTAGGGTCGCAAGACACGTTCAATGGGTAAACATATCCCTGTACGTGTCAAGGATTTAATCCTGACAAGCTCCACTTGAACAGCCCCATCAAGAGCTGAGTTTGTATCATGCCGAGCGGTCATAAAGACGTGCTTGGTGAACAGATGGCTCTGCGTGAAGGTTGCTTATTTTATTTAAGTTATGGTGATTACCATACATAAAAAGGAGCATAGATTATGGCTATGAAAGTTGAAGAAATGGTTGAGCCCGTTGAGCGGTTTTTCGAGCGTGAGTATCCAGCCAAGAAGAGTTTGTTTCTTGACCTGGAGGAAGAGATCCAGCGCGATCCTTACGCCATCGCAGATTACGCATACATTGCAGGTGCCCGTGAGTCACTGCATGCGGTGTGCATGTCGCCATCTTACTCAGAGAGTATCACCGATGTGTACGGCGGGATTCACGCAAGCACACACCTTGATGCGAACTACAGCTGGTTAGCACTGCCTCTTGATGAGTTTCGAGAGGGGGACAGCATGTGTAACGGCATGCTCGAAGATCTGTGTGAATCACGTGGTGTTGGATTGATGACCATTCAACCCTCTGGTCTTGGTTGGTCTGCAAAGACCATTGTTGAGCCCAAGCGTAGAAAGGGTAAATTTATCAAATTCTACGATGGTTTGGGTAGAACCTGGAACCATCAGCGCACAGCATAATATGGGCCGATCCTGTCCACACATTTCAGGAGTATCCTGTCGTGGACTTTACAGGACGCCTTTGATAGAGCTAGGAGCCCGAGGAGGGGGCGGGCCAAAAAATCAAAGTTTTTTGGCCCGCCCCCTCCTCGGGCTCTCGGCGTTGAGGCCAACGCCAGTAATGAGCGTGTGTGATAAGGCATTGAGGCAAAAGGATGGCTCACATGATGAAGCGTTTATTTGGAGATCGTGACGCGCTGGCCAACTATGCGTGGTTCTTTGTGTTTTACTTGATGGGGGTGATCCTCTTTGGAGCCTGGGTGCGTATCACAGGTTCGGGAGCTGGCTGTGGTGACCACTGGCCCACCTGTCATGGGGAAGTCATTCCCATCGCGCCCAACACCAAGACGATGATCGAGTTCACGCACCGCGTGACAAGTGGTCTGTGTGGTGTGTTTGGTCTGGTGTTGATTGTGTGGTCGTTTATCAAGCGCCGCGCTGGAAAGGCATTTTATGGGGCCTTGATTACCATGGCCTTTATTATCATTGAGGCGCTTGTTGGTGCTGGTATTGTGCTCAAGGAGCTTGTCGCCGATGACGACTCCGTGGCGCGTGCGATTGTGGTCGCCATTCACCTTGTGAACACGTTGGTGCTGATGGGAGCTGCTAGCCTGACTGCGTGGTGGGCAGGTGGTGGTTCTGCTCATCTTGAAGGCGCTGTACGCGCCAAAAAACTCACCACCGCACTGCTTGGTCTTGGTGTGGTGATGTTGCTTGCCACAAGCATGAGTGGTGCTGTGACTGCGCTTGGTGACACGTTGTTTCCCGTGGACCCCACGCTTGGAGAAGGTTTGCTTGCCAGGGTCAAGGGTGATCTTTCTGCCACGCGCCACTTCCTTGTGAGGTTGCGTGTGTTGCATCCCGTTATTGCAATTTTTACAGCAGCTTATGTGCTGTTTTTGGGGAATCGTATGTTGTCCAAAAAAGAGCGCCCACAAGCTCGCTCGTGGGCGCTGATTCTGTCGATATCAGTGGTATGTCAGGTGCTCATTGGCGTGGTGAATATCGCGCTCGCTGCGCCTGGTTGGGTGCAGTTGTTCCACCTGCTCGTGGCTCAGTTTGTCTGGATCTCGCTGGTGCTCTTGTCGGCATCTTCGCTGTCGACAAGCTCCTCGGCCAGCGCATAACGCCACCTTCCATCTTCCTTGATAAACCTGCTCTTCTCCGAGAAAGAGGCGTCGTGTCCCTTCTGTTCAAGTGTGACCTTGAAGCGGACCCATGCCTCTTTTTCTGCATCTGGCGCGACCTGTTCGCTGGCTTCATAGTCGCCCTTGTCCAACACTTCCAGAGCATCAAAGCTTGTGCCTTTGGCAAAGAGTTCAAGCTCTGATTCGCGTTGCTGTCGAGGTTTCTTGGCGTCTTCATTCATGGGATGTGTGGTGTCCATAATATACTCGGCAACACCGAGGGCATAGGCCGAGTATCTGGATTGCAACAGCTCTACAGGTGTGGCGGCAACCTTCGCGCTGGTGTGAAAAGGACGACAGCACTTCTTGTACTTCTTGTCGCTATGGCAAGGGCAGGGTTTGTTGTTAATGTTCAACGTGGACCTCTTTTATCTGGGGATGGAATTGTTTTCATGCATCATGCTGTTCCTTTGCGTAAGACAGATATTTCATCACGCTTTGGTAGGAACCATGGGAAAGGTATGCGCGCGAAAATTGCTATCCAGGAACAGAGTCACGAGTTTATTCATTCGATCCCGTCCGTCAACTGTGCTCCTGGTGGAGCACGTGTTCAGCACTGGCCCATCGGTGTGGAGCGTTATCGTGTCACGGGATTGCCCGAGTCAATTGATGCGTTGATCCTGACCTCGGATCTTCAGGGTGCAGATCGCCATGATGTGTCTGTGTTACATCGCCGACTGGTGGGGCATGTCGTCGCCGAGCATCTGGAGATGTTATGCCACACAGAGACGCTACCACCCGCAGAGCGTTGCGGTGTACTGCTTGCAGGCGATCTCTTTGCACACATCTCTCTGGATAAGCGCGGTGGTCTTGGTGATGTGATACCAGTCTGGAAGGACTTTGCGTCACGGTTCAGGTGGGTCACAGGTGTGGCAGGTAATCATGACACGTTTGGTGGTGATACACGCAGTATGGCGTCACTCCATGCGTGTGATGGGTGCTACGGTCTGGATGGCGGTGTCGTGCATCTTGATTCTCTCTGTATCGGAGGCGTCAGCGGTGTTGTCGGCTCATCGGGTAAACCCTGGAAGCGTGCCCCAAAACATTTCGAGTCCATGCTCCATGACGTCCTTGATCATGGGCCTGACATCCTCGTACTTCATCACTCGCCTCAGTTAATACAGGGCGAAGAACTTACAGGTAGTGAGCTTGTTGCAGATGTGCTTTCACATCATGCGACGCCGCTTTCTTTCTCTGTGAGTGGGCATGTGCACTGGCCATCCTCGCTACACATTAAAGAGGGGAAGCATCAGGCGCTTCCCCTCTTTAATGTGGATCATCGAGTTGTAGTGCTCCAGCGAGAAGATCTGTTGTAGACCATGAACATTAAAGCCAGAAACAGACTCAGGAAGAGTAGCCCAATGCCCTGAGCCTGTTCAAATCCCGTGGGGGTCGTCAGGGCTCCTTGAGCGTGATTGTTTGCGGCGATCATGATGTGTGTGTTGTTCATGGTAATCCTCGCTGTTTCAGAGGTCAGGTGATCAGCGCTACCCCGTGTAGCGCTCGTTTGCGTGCTGAAGTTGTCGGATGCTTGAAATGGTTACAAGTTCCTGAAATCTAAGTGCAAATGGTGTGGCTGATTGCACGAGCCTGTCAAAGTCCATCATGCTCAGTTCAAGCACAACGCTGTCCTTGCTTGCCACAACTGTCGCACCTCTGCGGCGGTGCTCAATCAATGCAACCTGGCCAAACAGGTCGCCATTGTTCAAACGCCCAAGTTCAAAGCGTGAGCGGCCCACATCGCGATACACGGTGACCTCACCTGTCACGATAATATGACAGGACTTACCAAGGTCGTTCTCTCTGAAGATGATCGAGTCGCGTGGGTAAAATACCTTGCGTGCCACGCCTGCGATGGTGTCCAGCTCTCGTGGGCTAAAGTGTTGCAAGCTGTCGTTCTCATCGAGTTCAACCTTGCCTGAATACTTGAATCCTTTCGACATATTGTCCTGACGCTTCGCAAACGGAACCTCGCCATTTGCCTCGGTATTCTGGCTGATTGCATCGTTTGTCAGGTTCAGTCGGCTCGAGACACGCTTCCAGATTGTGCGCAAGAGCTTGGAGTAGGTTTTTGGGTATTTGTTCTTGAGCTGCTCCACGCTTGGACGATCCAGCACGAGCACTTCACTGTCTGTTTGTGCCTTGATGCTCCCGGAGCGCGGTGCAGGATCAAGACATGTCATCTCTCCCACGATATCAAAGGGCTCAAGTGTCTTGGTGAAGACACGTGTGCCCTTGGAGTCGTCAATCTCAAGTTCCATGATGCCACTCGAAATGATCACCATGAAGTTACCAATATCACCCTGTTTGAAGAGGTATTCATCACGTGACAAATCACATGGTGTGAACACCGAGGCCATCTCCTGAATCTGTTCTTCTGTGAAATCTGCAAACAGTGCGGAGCGTTTCAAACGAGGGGCGATCATTGAGCTATAATTCTGAGAGTCATAGTGTGTGGATACTGCCAGGGACATGATTAACCTCTTATGGAGAGAATGATATTTGAGTAATCAAGTTTTTGGTTTTATTGCGGAATTGATCCCTGCATGGGCGAGAGATAAATCAAGGTCGACATCTCAAGTTAGTTGCCGCTTATCTGGTGTATCGTCACATGCTAACAGATCATTTAAACTGGATTTTTCCCCAGTCTTGTTATTCGCCAGGCGCTCTTCATCCTGAATGTATTTTGCGCTATAGGTGAGTTCGGTTCGTGTTTTTGCTCCCCCATTCAAAAGAGTTGATCATGTTTCAAAAAAGCTATCACGAGGTGTTTTCTCTGGACCCTGTGCAGGGGCGTCCTTGCTCGGTGTTGTCCATTCAGTCTCATGTGGCTTATGGGCATGTGGGTAACTCCGCTGCACAGTTTGTCATGCAACGTGGTGGTTGTGATGTGCTCCCCCTACACACCACCTTGCTCTCCAGTCACCTTGGTTATGAGGACTGTCGTGGCATTATTCGCTCGCCCGAGGATCTTCGGGAACTCTCCAAAGGAGTCACGCGTCTTGATGCCTTTCAGGAGCAGGATGTGATGCTCCTTGGTTTTCTTGGGAAGGTTGAGCATGGCGAGCTTGCGCTGGACTTGCGTGGCAAAATGAGAGGAGGCACAAGTCTGATCGTCGATCCAGTGATGGGCGATCAGGGCAGCCTGTATGTGGAGCAAGCTCTGGTGCGCTTTTACAAGGAAGCATTGACAGGGCTAGTGCATGTGATGACACCCAATCAGTATGAGCTTGGGTGGTTGACGGGCTGTTCGGTCAGTTCAGTGTCCACCGCGAGCAAGGCGTTGGAGGTGCTTGACCAGCAGCACGAGGGATCGCACCCATTGTTGATTGCGACGGGAGTGGAAGAGGGGACAGATGGAGAGCATCTGTATGTGCTTGCTCATCTTGATGCACAACAAGTCGCGTTTCGCGTGCCACGTCAACCGCGCACATTTGCTGGTGCTGGTGATTTGTTCTGTGCGCTGCTGACGACACAGCTCATGTATGCGCCTTCTATCAAGGTAGCGCTCCTGCAAGCTCTGGAGAAAACATCTCAGGTGCTTGCCTTTACCCACAAGACGGGGCGTCGAGAGCTTGCCCTGATCGCTTCTCAGAAGACGTTGGATGTTGAACCCGCTGTAATGAGCCTTGTGGAAGAGGTTATACTTTGATGTGTGGTTTTAAGTGCCTTGATTTGTTTGGTTATTTTGTTTTTGTGGGAGGGCAACTATGACAGGTGAGAGGATCAAGGGGATTATCTTCGATATGGACGGGACGTTGATCGAGCCCGCGATTGACTTTGTAGCGATGAGGCAGGCCACAGGCATTCTTGAAGGGGATTTGTTGGAGGTGATCGCGAGCTGGGGAGAGCAATCACAGCGCGCGCAGCAGGCGTTGGCAGTGATTGCCGAATTTGAGCGTGAAGCTGCTCTCCAGATGAAGCTTATGCCTGGAGCACGCGCATTGCTTGAGTATCTTGATGTGCATCGTGTGGAGTGTGCTGTGGTGACGCGTAATAACCGTGAGACGCTTGAGTTGATGATTTCTCGTTATGAGCTTCAGTTCTCCGAATTGATTGATCGCAGCTTCATCCCACCCAAACCCGAGCCCGATGCGTTGCTTCATATTCTTGAGTGCTGGTCGCTTAGCCCTGATGAGTGCATCATGGTGGGAGACACGCACCATGATATGATTGCAGCGCACAAGGCTGGTATGGCGTGTTGCCTGATCGCACATGCGTATAACGAGGATTATCGCGATCAGGCAGATTATGTTGTGCGTACGCTTGATGCATTGATCCCGCTTCTAAATGTGTAAGTTCTTGATTAAGGCTTGATTTTTTTGAGTGAAGCTGAGACAAGCTTGCACACATGGAGGGTGTATGTTCTGACACCTTCATAAGGAGTGCACAGGCTCTATATGTAAGTCTAACAACTGTCTGTGCTTTTTGTTTCATTTGACCTCGTTCGGAAGAGCTCATGATCCACGTCAATGATGTAAGTATTTCGTTTGGTCCTCGCCCGCTTTTTGATGATGTGCAGGTGAAGTTCACCCCTGGCAACTGCTACGGTATCATCGGAGCAAACGGTGCAGGTAAATCGACCTTCTTGAAGATCCTCAGCGGTGAGCTTGAGCCCGACAGGGGAGAGGTGGTTCTTGGACCACGCTGCCGTCTGGCCGTGCTCAAACAGGAACACTTTGCGTATGAGGATGAGCTCGTGCGTGATGTGGTGATGAGTGGTCACGAGAGGCTCTGGAAGATTGGTAAGGAGCGCGATGCGCTCTACTCCAAGGAAGACTTCTCCGATGAGGATGGAGTGCGTGCGGGAGAGCTTGAGATCGAGTACGCAGAGCTTGGCGGATACGAGTCCGAGCAGGAAGTGGTCACACTTCTTACAGGACTTGGTATTGAGGAAGAGCTGCACGGTCGCTACATGCGTGAGCTTGAGGAGGGCAAGAAGGTTCGTGTCCTGCTTGCTCAGGCATTGTTTGGTCGTCCCGATATTTTGCTTCTTGATGAGCCTACCAACGGTCTTGACTGGCGCTCCATCGAGTGGCTTGAGGATTATCTGATCAACTATCCTCACACCGTGATCGTGGTCAGCCACGACCGCCAGTTTTTGAACAACGTTTGTACACACATTGCAGACATCGATTACCGCAAGATGCGCGTCTATGTGGGTAACTACTCGTTCTGGCAGCAGGCCAGCGAACTTGTGGAACAACAGCGTCGCGATCAGGCCAAAAAGAACGCCGATAAAGCCAAGGATCTCAAGAAGTTCATTGAGCGCTTTAGCTCCAACGCATCCAAGGCAAAGCAGGCGACCTCGCGTAAGAAGATGCTGGAGACCCTGACGCTTGAGGATCTCCCCGTCTCATCAAGGAAGTACCCACACGTCGTGTTCAAGCCCGAGCGTGCATGTGGCAAGTCCGTGCTTGAGGTTAAAAACCTCACTGCGAGCGTTGATGGGACCGTGGTGATCAAGGATCTTAGCTTCATGGTCAACCGCGACGATAAGATCGCCTTCGTGGGCTATGATGATGTGGCGCGTACCACGTTGATGCGTATTCTTGCAGGAGAGCATGAGCCCGATAGTGGTGAAGTGATCTGGGGAACGACGATTACATCCTCATACTTCCCTCGTAACCATGAAGAGTATTTTGATTCCGATCTCAAGCTCACCGAGTGGTTGCGTCAGTGGGCCGAACATAACGCGACTGAAGAGGTCATGCGCGGTATGCTTGGCAGGATGCTCTTCAGCGGAGATGATGCGATTAAACCAGCTCGCGTGCTCTCTGGTGGTGAGAAGGTGCGTTGCATGTTGTCACGCATGATGTTGACAGATGCCAACGTGTTGATCCTTGATGAGCCCACCAACCACCTTGATCTTGAGAGCATCACCTCGCTCAACAACGCCCTGATCAAGTTCAGCGACGTGGTCCTGTTCACCTCACCTGACCGTGAGTTTGTGAACACCATCGCAAACCGCATCATTGAATTCACCGCGCTTGGTGACATTCAGCGCCACATGCCATTTGATGAGTATCTCAAGGATGAGCAGGTGCAAAAAGAGCGCGCTGTGATTTATGCAGACCGTGATGATGTCAGGATCTAAGTTCTTGTGAATCAAGATAAAAGAGAGGGGGCGGCCTGTGATAGTCATCACAGGCCGCCCCCTCTCTTTTATCTTGATGGATGACCTAACAAACAAAGGAGGGGCGGCCTGTGATGACTATCACAGGCCGCCCCTCCTTTGTTTGTTAGGTCGCTAGGTCGCGCGGTTTTTATCTGCGCTGGCGATCCTTGGCATAGTCCACATGAATGGACCTGCCATCCAATTCCTCACCGCTCAGGTTGACTGCCTTCTGTGAGGAATCCTCACTATCAAAGGTTACAAACCCAAAGCCTCGCGAGCGACCTGTCTCACGGTCAGTGATGACCTTTGCTTCGACAACGTCGCCGCATTGTGAGAAAAAATCAGCCAGTGAGTCATCGGTGGTGGCCCACGCCAAACTGCCTACAAAAACCTTCTTGCTTGCCATGATAATACTCTCCTTGGAGACGGCGGATACAAGGCTGTCAATCGACTGGATTCACACGCCACCAGAAATTTCTCCAATGGCCTTGCTTCGCTAGAACTCTGTGCACGTGCAAGATTATCTTGAACGAGAAAAAGGCGTTTGTCCAGCTTGATAAGGCTGTTTCATTGATCGTATGACGTATCGAACCCATTGCTATCTTTGTAGAATTCAGTCCTGTTGTAAAAATTCAATCGGTTTGAATTTCTGCATCTTTTTGAGGGTGGATCTCATCATGACTGGTGACAAAAAACCAGGCACCCACACAGGACAGGAGAGCATGACAGCAGTACTATGGTTTAGAAACGATTTGAGGTTGGATGATCACGAGGCGCTATGTGATCTGTTGGTGCGTCATGACGCAGAGGTCATCCCCGTATACTGTATTGATGCGCGCATGTTTGAGCCCACCGAGCTGGGGTTTAGAAAAACAGGCGCGTATCGTGCGCAGTTTTTGATTGATGCGCTCAAAGATCTACGTCAGAGCCTTCAGGAGTTGGGCTCGGATCTCGTGCTGCTCAGGGGGAGGCCCGAGGTTGAGGTGCCCCGATTTGCGCAGCGTGTAGGGGCCTCGGAGGTGGGGTTCTTTGAGGAGGTCACCAGTGAAGAGATGGCGGTGGAGTCTGCGCTCAGGCAGGCGTGTCAGCGTCAGCAGATTCGTGCGACAGGGTACTGGGGATCAACGCTCTATCATGTGGGGGACCTTCCCTTCTATCTTGAGGATTTGCCAGATGTCTTTACGCAGTTTCGCAAGAAGATGGAGTCGCAGCCGAGCATTCGCGCACCGATGGACAGGCCTTCTCATATGGCGCCCTTGCCTGATTGGCTTGATGTGGGCGAGATGGTGGGGCTTGAGGAGTTTGGCTTTGACGAGGGGGCGTCACGCGTTGATGCTCGGGCGGCATTTCAGGGCGTGGGAGGAGAGCAGGCCGCGCTGGCGCGCGTACAGGAGTACTTCTTTGAGCTGGATACGTTGAGGAATTACAAGCAGACACGCAATGGATTGATTGGGGCGAATTATTCATCAAAGTTATCGCCATGGTTGGCGCTGGGTAATATTTCTCCACGACGTGTGTTCACGGAGGTCAAGCGTTATGAGCGCGAGCGCGTGAGTAATCGCTCCACGTACTGGCTCGTGTTTGAGCTAACTTGGCGAGATTATTTTAGATTTTTAGCCATGAGCGAAGGGACGAAGTTGTTCAAGTTGGGTGGTGTGAAGTGTACGGACTATGTATGGAGACGGGATCAGGAGGTCTTTTCAAGATGGGTCAATGGCATGACTGGCATACCGTTTATTGATGCCAACATGAGGGAGCTTGCGTGTACAGGGTTCATGTCGAATCGAGGTCGGCAGAATGTGGCAAGTTATCTTGCCAAGTCGCAATGTATCGATTGGCGCTGGGGCGCGAGTTATTTTGAATCGATGTTGGTGGACTATGACCCGTGCTCAAACTGGGGGAACTGGCAATATGTCTCTGGTGTGGGGAACGATCCAAGGGACAGGCGATTTAACGTGGTGGGCCAGGGGGAGCGTTATGACGAGGAGGGCAAATACATCAAGATGTGGGTGCCCGAGCTTGGAGGGCTTCCACGCGATGCGATTCATGCTCCATGGAGGTATGGGGAGTCCGAGTTACAGAGACGCTTTGGTGTCGTGTTGGGAGAGGATTATCCACAACCGCTTGAAGGACCAGAGACAAAAGGGGCACAACAATTAAGGTTGGCCTGAGCTCGCGACGTATTCTTTTGGGGTTGTAATAAATTTTGCAACGTTGCGTACCATTCGGTACATAATTCTTATCTTTCTGACTTTGTTTTGTTTTCAGAAGGTCATCAGGGGAGGTTCACGCTGTGAACCTCCCCTGAGTGTTATTTACTCGGGCTGACTCAGAGACCAGGTGAGGGTGATTTCGTGGGAGAGTTCACCATGCTGGTTACGTCCGAGGACCTTGAGGTCTTGTGTGAGTTCATCGGGGCGTTCTTCGGTGGCTTGAGCCACGAAGAGGGCGTGCGCCTCGGCGGATTCTGTCTCAAAGCTCATGAGCTCGTGGTCAGGAGCATCGTCAAGGACGTTGAACTGAAGGGACTTGAGTTTGGGTCGGTAGGTGGAGCGTTGGTTGCGAAGCTGCAACATGAGCGCGGCTGCGGAGCACATTTCAGCGGCGCCAAGGAGCGCTGCTGTGGATGTGCGGCCAAAGAGGTCTTTTGTGGTAAAAGAGGAGGGGAGGATCAGCCTGACGTGGTCAAGTTCGATGACATCAAGGTAGGCGCCTGTGACGCCAAGTGTGGTTTGTTTTGCGAGCATGTAGGCGCGGAACATGTTGGGGTTCTGGACCCTGTTTTTAAAGGCCATGCCTGCGTCGTTGAGTGTGGTAGGATAGTCGTATGTGGTGGTGCTCATGGGTTTGTCCTGTTGTATGAGTGAGAATGAAAGCTCAGGTGCAACAGGGAGGTACTTCAATCGAGGGGCGTCGTCAAGATACTGGTGTTGTAATGGGTCTTTATGATAATGAAAGCGCTGTGTTTTTTGGCGAGTTCTTGCGTGGTTTTTCAATGACAGGATGCATGGTTCATGTCGAGTAATGAGAGTCAAATAGGTACGTTGGATCATCTTGAATCGGGGCTCGTGATCGGTTCCAGCTATGAGCTTGTAAGGCCGCTTGGGCAGGGTGGTTTTGGGCAGGTTTGGCTTGCCCGCGACATCAAGGGCGATGAACTTGTTGCGATCAAGCTTATGCCAGGAACGTATGCCACGGATCGTGGATGGTATGAGGCGCAGGTGATGCGTCATGCACACCTTGATGGTGTGGTGCGTTTGCTTGATGAAGGGCGAGACCTCAAGCACAACGTATCCTTTCTGGTGATGAACCATGTGGATGGTGAGCCGTTTCCTGGATACGCGCTACCTGTGGCGTGGGATGACTTTCGGCCTCTGTGGCGTCGTCTGATCGAGATCCTTGATTCGATGCATCAGCGTGGGATTTTGCACCTCGACTTGAAGCCTGAGAACGTGTTGGTTGATCGAGAGAGCCAGAGGGTGACTGTGCTCGACTTTGGTCTATCCAGGCAGTTGCTTCAGGGCACCATCATTGAGGGGATTGCAGGCACACCAGCGTATCTATCGCCCGAGCAGCTTCGTCGTCAGAAGACCACAGCAAAGACTGATATCTATGCCCTTGGGGTGATGGCCTATCATGCCTTAACGGGTGAGTATCCTCGTGAGGTTTCTGGTACTCTGAGGCAGCAACTCAGAGTGCTTGTGAGGGGTGATATCTTACCACTCTCCCACCACACCTCCTCCCTCCCTTCCGGGCTTGAACCCCTCATTATGAGCATGCTCGCCGTGGACCCAGAAACAAGGCCAGGCTCATTGCAGGAGGTTCTGGCGCGGCTTGATGAGCTTGGTGAGGAGGTTCTGGATGCACGTGCAGGTCATGCTGGTCAGGGCATTCCATTGGCGTTGTTGCGTGCGTGTTTTGGCGATGAGCTTGATGGGTTAAAGCAAGGTAGGGCGTGGCGTCTGGGCGTGGGGGCGCTGTTTCGGGCTGATGATGTTGTGGCGCTTATGGGGTCTTTGCGCGCGTTGAATACATCGTTTCGTGTGGTGGTGGTGCCACCTGGTGAGGCTCCTTTTGAGAGTCTTGTGAAGGCGCTTCACGCGATGGGTTGTGATTATGATTGGCGCGATGTGTCTGTTGAATTGCCTTTGTTTTATAGTGTGTTGGGTGGCTTTCTTGAGGGGGCGCCAGAGCTTTGCTTGATACTTGAGCAGGGTGAGGTGGATGATTGGAGTTGGCGTTTTTTGCGCGAGCGAGGAGGGCATCATGTGTTCTTGTGTAAGGGGAACACGGAGCCCTTGAAGACGCTCACCGAGGAGGGCGTGAGCACGCTCTTCTCTGGGCCAGAGCTTTGGTTGGGGCTCAGGAGTCGGTTATCTCGGGTTGTGATGGCTCAGACAGGTGGTGAGATTTTTGCGGTCTGGAGGACATTGCAGGAGTGGGTGAGGTTGGGTGTAATCAGCGAGATGCATGGCACACGACAGCGGTTTTTGCTCAACGAACAGGGGGTACGTCGTGCTGAGCGTGGTGTGAGGGCACCGTGGGAAGGCGAGCAGCTTTTGCCCGACAGGTACGCATTTGAGCCCGTGTGTATGGAGATTCTTGCGTGGGTCATGCTTGGGCAAGGGCGTTTGACACGAGAGATCTGCCTGAAGTTTGTATCCGAGGCGTTGATGGTGCCTGTGTGGTTGGTGGATGTCTGGCTCAAAGAGCTTCAACATGTGGGCGTGTTGTCCATGGATGCGATGACAGGGAAGCTCTTTGCTGAGTCGTTGTTTTCAAGCTTTGAGATCTGGAGTCAGGGGGCGTTGCATGAAAACCACCTCAAGTTGGTGGATTCGATGTCCGAGTATGAGCCCGCGCGTGTGAGCCATTTGATTCAGGGGCGGGATTACAACAGGGCGGTGGAGGCTGCGCGTGTGATCGTGGAGCATCTTGAGGCGCAGGGTGAGGTTGTGGATGCGATTGATGTCATTCAGGAGGTGTTGCGTTGCTCGCGGCACTCGATTGATGCGGATGCTTATCAGTGGCTTGTGAGGCGCTGGGCAAGCCTTGCGATGTTGGCGGAATCGCTGGAGTTAGTCGAGTCTTTTCTGATAGAAATCAAGCGTTTGGGAGCAGATGGTTTCGAGGATATCGTGGAGCTTGCCACCTTGTTAAGAGCACAACACAGGCGCTCTAACCATGCGTTTGAACACGATTATTTACGTTCGCATTTGCCCGACGCGTTCGAGATGCCATGGCTTGAGCTGTGCCGTTTACAGCTCTTTTATCGTGCGATCAGGGATCGTGGCTTGCGTGAGGAGTTCCTTGAAGAGGTCAAGCCGTGGTTTGAGCATCAGCAGGAGAGCATTCAGATGGTGCATCTGTCATGGGAGGCGATACACCACCGAGATATGCAGGACTTTGTGACGAGCGCCACGTTGCATGAGCAAGCGCTGGTCAAGAGGGTTGAGCTTGAGCGTCCCATTGATGCATTGATGTCATTGTACAATGTGTTGACGATGTGGCTGAACGCGCTTGATTACGAGCGAGCCCAGGCGTTTTATGACAGGTACGAGCATGTGATCGATGGCGTGCAGGGAGGATTTGCCATTCGGTTGCGCTATCAGGGGAGGCGTCTGAAGTTTTTGCGCCAGCAGCCTCTGGAGCTTGAGCCCGAGGTCGAGGAGGTGATGGGGCATGTGGGGTCGGCCAGCTTTGAAGGGCTAGTGATGATGACTGAGGCAGGGATTGCGTGGCAGGTTGGTGCGCTTGATGTGGCGCAGGATTATGCGCTGAGGGCACAGCGAATTTGGCGTAACTTTGGAGCGTCAGGGCTGGAGTTGTTATGTTCAAGTTTGAGCTGTGTGCTGGAGCAGGATGCATCGATGTCGATTGATGCATGGATGGAGCAGCTTGCGCAGGTGGAGTGGCCCAGGCTAGTGGTGCAGACGTGTGGTTTGTTGTCGCATGTCTTTGAAGAGGCTGAAGAAAAAGATGCGCTGCGTCATTGTGTGACGCAGCGCATGAATGATATCCCCGCGTCCATTTTGGATCTTCGCCTGGAGTGCATTAGTCTGAGGCAGGCATGTGCGTGGCTTGATCTTGATGAACCTCTGTTATGAGTTACACATCAGGCGTTGATGTGGGCCAGGCTGTGTATTCTTCTTTGGTCGCGACCTTGCCAATTTCAGCATCGTTGTGCTGTTCCAGAATGAGCTGAGTGGCTTTGGTCACGAACATATCGAGGTCTGAAAAGTCATCGGGGATTTCTGCTGGTCCATAGATAAAGATCAACTCGCTGACGTCGACGACAGGAGGGAGATACTCCTTGCGCATGACATAATACTGGTTGTGTATGGCGTTATTCTGGATTGCGTACAGGTAGCCTGCAAGTTGTCGGGCTCCATCGACATGAACAGCGACGCGATAGACTCCATCAGGGACTTCAGAAAGTTTTCCAATGGCCATGGGCTCTCCTTGGGGGTGAGGTGGGAGGCTATGCGTAGCTTCCCATGTGTTGTTGTGTAAGCGATACATTATTCAGAGCATAATCAAGAAGGAGGCGAGTTCATAAAAGCGTGTGGGTGTTTTGCGCTCTGTCAGCTCTGTATTCTTCTTCTCATGGTCTGGCGTTACGGCTCTGTACGTTATATCAGTATGATATTGTGTGATCTAGTACAGATGTGAACTTTAATCTGGATATTGCGTCAAAACATGACGCACATGTGCGTCATGTTTTGACGCGTTGCTTTGTTTTTGTTGTTTAAGTTGTTGTTTTTATGGTGTTTTGCTTTTGGCATGTTTGATGCTCTTTAGTGAGGATGTGTCTGGGCACAAGTGATGAAGTGTCATGTTGGGGGTGGCTCTTTGTGTTGAAGAAAAGGGTGTCCAGCAAACTGAATCTGAGGAGTTTTAGCTGTGTCATCATATCATCATGAAGTTATCCAGAAGCATTGTTCACCACTCTTTCACCTTTGCGATCGTATTTATCGCTCCCAGCCCGTGCTTGCGCTGGCGTCCACGGAGGTGATCGCAGGTCATATGTTAGGCGAGGAGTTGAGTTCACATTATCAGGTCGGTGGGCGTAGCGATCTGACAGGGGAGGGGCAGCCTGTGATGGTGAGGAGCAGGGGTGATGGGGCGCTCCTGATCGCTGATCCAGGTTGGTGTGTGTTTCGCCATGAGGAGCAGTTGCTTGTGGCGCGTGCGACCTTGTTGGAGCTGTTGCACAAGCATCAGATCCCAAGTGCCGAGGCAGGTTATGAGCGTATGATGGGTCTGTTGTTGCCGCTTGTACAGGAGCAGCCAGAGACACGTCAGCACCTGATGACGCTTGGTCTTGATTTGTCAGGAGAGAGCGTGGTGCTCAACGTGCGACTCAGGCATATGGATAGCGTGCAGGTCTGGTCTTTTGTGTCATCGTGGTGCCGTGAGTTTTTCCCTGGCAATGTGCAGGTCGTGCACTGGTTGCGAGCGCTGAGGGCGGCACGGTTCAGGCCCCACTCTGTGATGTTGACCTTTCAACAGGATGGTGAGTTGTCATTTGCGTTTGAAGCCGAGCGTACAGGGGCTGCATGTTTAGGAGAGCTTCCAAGTTTACCTGGTTTGCGTCCTGACAGGATGGCTGCGATCAAGACATCGCTCTCACGTGACAATGCGCGCGATATTAACCTTGAAGATGAGCGTATTCGTGTGGAGTTGATGCCGTCTGAGTCCGAGCCACTGGCCGTTACATTTAGCCTTGGTGTGCGTTGCTCAAACACCTTCCTTGGGCGATTGCAAAGACCTCTTGAGCTTGGTCTTGATGAGTTGCCCTGTGTGGCTGTGTCACAACTTGAGGAGCACAAGGCGAGATTGATTCGATATGGGATTACCATGGAGCGACAGCTTGATCCTTTGCATCCAAAGCAATGGAGTACCTGTGTGGAGCTGGACTGGTGCGCACGCTCACCCGTGGAGGGAATATCCCGTGCGAGGGCGTGTGATGCTCACGAGCTTGAGCAGCGTATGCGCCGCGCTGTGGATTCGTTGTTAATGAGGCAGCATGACGAGGGACAGTGGCCATGTTTGCACGCGCCTCTTGTGGGGTTTTCCTGCGTGCTTCCCACGGCGTTTGTGGGGTGGAGCCTGGCAAGGCTTGGGCGTCGTAACTCACGGGCGCTTGATGCAGCGCGACGTGCTGCACAATGGAGCGATGTGATGCGTGACGCTGCATGTGGTTGGGGCATTGGTCCCCACAGTGGTTCGGATACCTTGACCACGGCGATGGTGTTGCATCTTTTGCGTGAGACAAAACATGTGATTCATCCGCGTGACATGGAGTGGCTGGAGTTACACTGGAACAACTCTCAGGGTGGCGTTGCTTTCTCGGAAGGTCCGCTTCACTGGGGCGATGTGCACACTGATGAGACAGCGTTGAGTTGGATGTTGTTTGATCAGGAACGCAAAGCGAAGTTGCACATGGGTCTGCACGAGTATCTCGTGGACTTCTCCGAAGAGTCAGGTCTCTGGCAGTCATACTGGTGGACATCACCATGGATGACAACTTACCTGCACCTCATGCTTTTTGATCAAGACGAGGAGTTCAAGGGAGAGTTCCCTGTTGATCCTGAGAGCTTTGAATTTGAGCTTGAGCAGGCGTCGAGCTTCGAGCTTGCCTGGGCATGCGCCTGTGCTGCACGCTTGCAATACGACGACATCGCTTATGAGCTGGGCGCAGAGCTACTTGCTCGCCAGCAGATTGATGGTGGTTGGGTGGGCTCACAGGTGCTCAGGTTGACCTCTCCAAATTGTGAAAAGCCCTGGGAGGAGTCACGAGGAGAGCTACTGGATGATGCGTATGGTTGTTTGACCACGGCCAGTGCCTTGTGGGCATTGAAGGAGCTTGAAGAGCTTTGTCAGTCACGCGCAGATCTCCATTATTTGTAACGTGATGCGTTGTATGATGCCTGCACTTTCTCGCATCCACATCTGTGTACGCTTGTGATAACATACGGGTCGCGTCGGTTTTGAGGCGTCTGTTACATGCGAGTGTGCATGGTTTAAGTGTTTGCTAGATAAGGTTTTTAGGTGGTTTTTATGCGAAAGAGTATATGGTCGTTGAGTCTTTTGATGGTGGGACTTCTTGTGGCGTGTGAGTCCAAGCAAGGCGAGCAAGTGAAGAAGACAGAGCCAGTGGTTGAGGCCACCAAGGAGGAGGCAACTCCTGCTGCCAAGGAGGAGGCTCCTGCTGCGACTGATAATGCCGAGGAGAAGAAGTCAGAAGAAGAGCTTGCCAAGGCGATTGAGGAGTCTCGCAAGTATGGTCATATTCCAATTGCAGGTGAGACAACACGAGAGGCGGTGCTGGAGAAGTTTGGCACCTGGCGAGCAAAGATGGGAGAGGTTGAGGCATCTCAGGAGGTTGCGGAGAAGTTCGCAGCGGTCAAGCCTGGCGCTGAAGTGACCGTGATCTTTGGGACGTGGTGTTCTGACTGCTACAACACATTGCCCGTGCTCTGGAAGCACTTTGACATGGTGGGTGGAGACCTCCCGTTCAAGGTCAATTACATCGCACTTGATGAGCGATTCACGGCCAATGGCGTTGACCTGACCCCTTATGATGTGCACAGCATTCCGACGATCATTGTAAAGCGTGATGACAAGGAAGTGGGTAGGTTTATTGAGCAAAATGGCAATCCTCCTGCCGAGGAAGTGTTGGCCTTGCTCAATGGCTCCAAGACAGGAATTCTTTCGACAAACCCCAAGATTGTGAAGCGCTACGGTTTGGATCAAAAGAAGTAATATGTTGTAAGACATAGGCAGACCCAAAGAGGGGGCGACTTCGCTAGCGAAGTCGCCCCCTCTTTGGGTCTGCCTATGTCTGTTCACTAAACCTAGTCGAATTGTTTGAAGTTGAACTTTGGTGGAGTGTCCTTCTCCTCGGTGGGTTTGGGGGCAGGAGTGTCTTGTGTTTTGGCTGTATCTGTTTGTTTTGGTTGTGTTTTCTTGGGTGTGGTCTTTTTTGCTTGAGTGGGTGTGCTCGGCGTGGGCTTCTTGATTTGTGTGGCTGCCACGGTGGGAGGGGTTGTATCAGGTGTTGGCGCTGGCTGTTTGGGTTTGAGCGCGACCTTGATGGTTTCAGGAGAGTACTGAGAGATCTCTTGTGTGTGTGTGACGTAACCATCCTGAGCAATGGTCAGATGGCGTATGGTAGATGAGTCTTGCAGCGCCAGTGAGACAGAGCCTGTACCGATGAGCGTGGAGTCTTCCATAATCTTTGCCGTGTCAGGAGTGGTCTGAATGAGGACAAAGGATGCGCGTGGAGGTGGGGTGGATGATGGTGTGGTTGTGCCCTGTGAGATTGTGGGGCTTGTATAGGAAGGTGCGGTGGCGGGGTGTGCGGGCTCTTCCTTGTTTTGCTGGATGTAAACGGCAGTGATGCCAAGCAGGATGATGGCCGCGAGGATGCCTCCACCGACAAGGCGCAGGCGATTGGAGGGGGTTTGTTCCACAAGCGTCTTGATCTGACGCCCTGATGGGCGAGGTTGTTCAGGACGCATGGATGCAGTGCCAAGGGGATCGACAGGGGGCATGTGTGCGAGCTTGTGTTCAAATGCCTGACTGAACTTATCTACCTCGACGCTGTCCCAGTCCTTTGTGACGCCGAGTTGCTCGGGCGTGGCTTGTTCGGGGATTTTTGGGATGGTGTCAGGATCGACATGTTGCAGCGCTTCAAAGAGCGAGCTTGCGTTGTGAAAGCGTTGGGTATGTTGCGATGTGAGCGCGCGTTCAAGGACGTTCCCAAGTGGTGAGTTCTTGAGGTATTCAGGTACTTTGACGTGGCCATTGTAGTGGGCAAACATGCACTGGATGGGCTCATCAAAAGAGACAAGTGGGCGACCTGTGAGCATCTCAATAAAAATCAGCGCGAGCTGGTACACATCGAGTGCGGGGGTAATTTCGCGCTCACCGATGTATTCAGGTGCAAGGTATTCAGGAGTGCCAAGGAATTGACCTGTGGAGGTCAAGCGAGTGAGTGCTTCTTCAAAGAAGAAGGCGATGCCAAAGTCGACGATTTTGATGCTCTCAAGGTGTGTGTCCTTGTGTACGAGCAGGATGTTTGAGGGCTTGAGGTCGCGGTGAATTACGCCCTGTTTGTGGGCAGCTCCGATGGCGTGTGCGATCTGAAGGAACAGCTTGTGCGCGCGATGTGGCTCGATGGGGCCGTGGTGCCAGAGCTCCTTTGAGAGGGGATCACCATCAAGGAGTTCCATGGCGATATAGGGGCGTTCATCCTCGGTCTGACCGTAGTCAAAGATGGTGACAATATGGGGATGATTGAGTTGAGCCGAGAGCTTGGCTTCACGAAAGAACCGCTTTTGCGCGTGGATGCGTTGAGCAGGTTCGGGGTGAGGCTTGAGGATCTTGATCGCGATGCGTCGCCCAAGTTTAATATCACTGGCTTCAAAGACCTCAGCGAATCCGCCTTCACCAATGGTTTCACGAAGCAGGTAGCGCCGCTCAATGGTGGTGCCAAGGATGTTATCCATGGGAGTTGTATGTGATGGGTGTGAAGGCATGCTTGATGAGGCGCTTGAGTGTGGTCAATACAGGGGGCAAACTTTAATATAGTTTGTAGCAGCATTCCAGAGAGAATATGAGAGAGGGTCTACTGACTTCAGGCTTCATATGTGTGGTCGCAGGTTGTGTTATGTGGTTGGATCAGTATGGTGTGTGAATCGTGAATGGACAGGATGACATAAGAGGATGTGGTGATACAGAGTGCAATGGTAGTCATGGCGTTGAGTTTGAGCGCATTGCCTGGTTTGGGTTTGGGGTTTTTGGACGATCGTCATGAGGATGAGTCCGTTGAGCCTATGATGCACAAGTGGCGGCTCATTTATCATGATGCGCCTGAAAAGAAGCTCTCATGGGCAGGTCTTGCGTATCTGCTTGGTGGTGTGGAGTTGACCGCAGGTTTTGGTCAGGCGGGTGTCTCGTCGCGAGTGTTGGATGAGAATGGGGACAGGTTTTTGATCGCCAGCGGCAACGAACCTGAGACCAGCTTTTCGGTGAGTTTATATGGTGGTCCAAGTTCCACGGGGTGGCGTTTTGGGCCCACGGGAGGGTGGTTTACACGTGAGATCGCAATTCAGGACTTTGCCGCGCAGCTTCCAGGCGGTGATCCCATGCGAGGTGTGGTGGATGTGCCTGGTGAGTGTCGCGATCCTGACAGTGGTGAGAGTATATCGTGTCAGGCGCCCAATGTGTATGATCTGGCGTTGCAGAGTTTTTATGCGGGGGCGATGGGTGGTTATGAGGTGCTTGTGGGCAATAGCAGGTTTCAGCTCATGGGTGGTTTGTATGGCACGATTAACGCGTTGGAGTTTCGCCGCACCAGGATCACGGTGGCTGATGAGAGCGTGGATGGCAAGGCATGGAAGGTGATTCGTTCGGGGGGAGTGCAGGCCACGGCGGGTGTCAGGTTGCCAAGGCTTCATAGCGCATTTCGCGTGACCTTTGATTATCAGCGCTTTGCACGCTTTGATTTTGCGCAACCGTTGGAGTTTCGTGGGCCAGTTGTCTATGATGAGGATCGACAGATGTATATTCGTCCTCGTTATCAGGTTGAGGACACGGCGCTTGGTGTGCTGGGGTTGAAGTTTTCGGCGGCGTTGGTGTTTTGAGGTTTTGCACAATTGTGCAAAAACGAGCGTTATTGGTCTGAGGTTGAGATGTTTTTTGAAGCAAATGTGCAGAAATTAGCTGTTTTTTTGTGGTGTGGCTTGCTGTGCCTGATGTCTGTCAGTTGTGCAGATATGCAGGATTTCCCTGATGAGACGGCAGGTGTGCCGTTCACGGTGACGATCTGGAACAGGAGTCAGTACGAGGTCGAGGCATTGACCCTTGTGGATGTGCCATCCACGGATGATTCGGAGCAGGCGGGATCGCTTGTGGGTGGTGGTGACGTGGGGACGCGCGCGCTTCTGGTGCAGGGAGATGCTCCTTTGAGTTATGAGCAGACGATGCGTGTGCAAGGTTTTGTTTCGGGCTCCAGGGTGAGTTTTGTACGAGAGCGATTCAAGGGAGGCGAGAAAATCGAGATTATCTCAAGCCAGCCCTTCTATCCTGACTCCGAGGGGTATACGATAGTGCTGTTTGATGACACATTCAGGTTGCTGTCTCCCGATAGCGATAGCAATCCCTATGGTGTTGTAGAACCCGTGGCCTCAGGGGATATGGGGCAAGATGCGACAATGTGAACGATAAAAACTATACAGGAGAATAAGTTACATGGGCGAAACATTAAAAGGCAAGACACTCTTTATTACAGGTGCAAGCAGAGGAATTGGTTTGGCGATTGCATTGCGCGCTGCGCGTGATGGGGCCAACGTGGTGGTCGCAGCAAAGACCACAGAACCTCACCCCATGCTCCCTGGCACCATTTACACTGCTGCCGAGGAGATCGAGGCCGCAGGTGGCAAAGCGCTTGCTCTGAAGGTGGATATCCGCGATGAGGCCATCGTGGAGGATGCGGTCAAGCAGGCCGTGGAGAAGTTTGGTGGCATTGATATTCTTATCAACAACGCCAGCGCGATCCAGATGACAGGGACATTGAGCACAGCCATGAAGCGCTATGACCTGATGCACTCCGTCAACACGCGCGGCACATTTATGACCTCACAGAAGTGTTTGCCTCACTTGCTCAAGGCTGATAACCCACACATTCTTAATATCTCACCTCCATTGAACATGTATGAGCACTGGTTCCAGAACCATGTGGCATACACGATGGCAAAGTATGGCATGAGCATGTGTGTGTTGGGGATGGCAGGTGAGTTTCGCGATGAGGGTGTGGCCGTCAATGCGTTGTGGCCAAAGACCGCGATTGCAACAGCTGCGATCAGCAATGTCGTGGGAGATCCCGAGATGCTTGAGCAGTGTCGTAAGCCTGAGATCATGGCAGATGCGGCGTACAACATCCTGACGCGTGAGGCCAAGGGATGTACAGGGAACTTCTTCATTGATGAGGAGGTCTTGACCGAGGCTGGCGTGGAGGATCTTGATCAGTATGCGGTCAAGCCTGGCTCTCCCTTGCTCCCTGACTTCTTCCTGTAATGCCTGACACACGTACAGCAATTCAGGGGACCTGCACACATTGTGGTGGGTCCCTTGTGCTGGTTCTCACAGAGGAGCAGTCAAGGTATGGCTTTGACTGCCCTCTCTGTGGTCAGGGGAGTTGATCGAGTATCACAGGGGGAGTGTTGACTGATATAATACAAATTGATGATGTGTGTCCTCATTGTCGTGTGCGATTTGTGACGCACATGTACGAGATGGATATCAAGCGCGGTTTTGAGTGTCCCGAATGTGGCAATGGGCTCGTGTATACGAAGTCTATTGGGTCAAAGTTGATGGCTTTGACCGGGTTTAGTCTTGGTTTTCTGGTGCTTGGTCTGGTGGTGATGTTGAACACCTCCATTTTATGGGGCCTTGCCTACCTCGTGAGCAGTGTTGTGTCGGAATCTCTGGCTAACTTTGCCTCATCAGACATCTTTGTGATTGCGTTACTCCTGATGATACTCACGCTGTTTGGTGTCCTTGAATACAAGCTTTTCCGCATGTGGTGGGGATCCGCAAAGCATGTCTTTCGATGTGTGTCGGGGCAGCGTCTGTTCCCTGCAAGGCGAGGAGGAGATAACCTGTATCGCCTTGAGTTGAATCCTGTGTCTGTGAATTTCAGGCGAGGAATAGAACATGATGAGAGCGTGGACGGTGCGCTGAGTTTGAGTGATTCTTTTGAGGATGATACCAAAGGTGCGATCTCTACCACGTCTGATGTCTGAGTTGAGCATGGAACATGGTGGTCACATACAACTTGATGAGCCGTGTCCGCGATGTGCTGTGGCGCTCCTTGGTGATCTTCCCACGTATGAGGCCAACCGTTATTTTCAGTGTCCTCATTGTGGAAAGGGGCTTGTGTATCTGGACAGTGCGTTTGCGCGGTTTCGGGTGGGGGCAAGCTATGGCGTAGGTGTGGTCATGCTCTGGGGGCTTGCTTGCCTGGGTGGTTTTTTCGCCAACATTCTGATTCAACGCTTGCTGTATACTGAGCGCTCCCCGTGGGTGTTGCTTGTCCTTGTTGCGGTCTGCTCACTCATTCTTGTGCGTTGGGGGTGGTCTCTTGGGCGTCAACTTTGGCGGGTCTTGCAGGGGCGAAAAACCTTTAGCGCTGTCGATTTGACGCAGGGGCGTTATTCCATCGAGTTTATCCCCACGCAGGTAAGTTTGACGCGTAAGATCAGGCGTAAACGTCGCAGTTTAAATCATGTCGAGCCTGGTGCGCTGACGGAGACAACTGCTCCCGAGGATGATGGCAAGCTCACCATCCGTGAGGAATGAACGTGTGCATATGCAGCGTGCAAGAATATGTGATTCATTCATTGAAAATTAGCGGCGTTGGGCATAAAAGGAGTGCACGAAGATATTGTGTTGAACACATGATCATCGTGTGTGCATAGATGATATGTGTTTCCTTGAATTAACGACCACTTTTGCAAAAAATGGAGATGTTGTGAGCGACAACCCAACGAGCAATGACAACCTCAATGTGCCCAAGAACTTTATCACCAATATTATTGATGAGGACCTCCAAAGCGGTAAGCACAGCCAGGTCGTGACTCGCTTCCCTCCAGAGCCAAACGGCTACCTCCACATTGGTCACGCCAAGTCTATCTGCCTGAACTTCGGGCTCGCCCTTGATTATAACGGCAAGTGTCACCTTCGCTTTGATGACACCAACCCTCTCAAGGAAAGCGACGAGTATGTGGAGTCGATCAAGCGCGATGTCGCATGGCTTGGTTTTGACTGGGGCGAGAACCTTTTCTTCGCCTCCGACTACTTTGAAGACATGTTCAATTATGCAGTGTCTCTGATCAAACAGGGCAAGGCGTATGTCGATAGCCAAACCCTTGAGGAGATCCGTGAGCAGCGTGGAACGTTAAGCGAGCCTGGTACAAACAGTCCTCACCGCGAGCGTTCTGTGGAGGAAAACCTCGACCTGTTCAATCGCATGCGCGCAGGCGAGTTTGAGGATGGTGCCCATGTGCTCCGAGCCAAGATCGATATGGCTGCATCCAACATGATCATGCGAGATCCTGTGATCTACCGTATTCGTCATGCGCATCACCACCGCACGGGAGATGCATGGTGTATTTATCCTATGTACGACTTTGCACACTGTCTTGAGGATGCCACCGAGCACATCACACACTCCCTGTGTACGCTTGAGTTTGAAAACAACCGTGAGGTCTACGAGTGGCTTATCAACAACCTTGATGTCCCCGCCAAGCCCCGTCAAATCGAGTTCGCTCGTCTTGGGCTTGAGTACACCGTGATGAGCAAGCGTAAGTTCCTCGTGCTCGTGGATGAGGGCATTGTCAATGGCTGGGATGACCCAAGAATGCCAACGATCGCAGGTCTCAGGCGTCGTGGCGTGACCCCTGCGTCCATCCGTCAATTCGCAGCCATGGTTGGTGTGGCCAAGGCCAACTCCATGGTTGATCTTGCCAAATTGGATTACTGCGTACGCGATGATTTGAACCACAAGGCTCCTCGTGTCATGGGTGTGCTGGAACCTCTGAAGGTGACCATTACAAACTTCCCTGAAGATAAGGTGGATCTTGTTGAGGGCTCGTACTGGCCTCACGATGTGCCCAAGGAAGGTAGCCGTGAACTTCCCTTCACCAGAGAGCTTTACATTGAGCGCAGTGATTTTCAGGCCGAGCCCGAGAAAGGTTTCTTCAGGCTTGCACCAGGTCGTGAAGTGCGTTTGCGTTATGCCTACTATATCACCTGTCAGGAGGTTGTGCGCAACGATGAGGGTGAAATCGTAGAGTTGCTGTGTACTTATGACCCCGAGTCCAGAGGCGGATCAACGCCTGATGGTCGTAAGGTCAAGGGTACAATTCACTGGGTCAGCGCGACAGAAGGCGTCAAGGCAGAGGTTCGCCTGTATGAGCCCCTGATGATCGTGCCCCGTCCAGATCAGGATGAGCGCCCCTTTGAGGAGCTGATTAACCCGACATCTCTGGTGACTGTGGATGCGGTGGTTGAGCCATCTCTGAAGGATCTTGCAGCGGGTGAACACGTGCAGTTTGAGCGTCAGGGGTACTTCTTCTCCGAGCCCGAAGATCATGAGGCAGGTGAGCGATTGGTGTTCAACCGTGTTGTTGCGCTCAAGGATTCCTGGGGCAAGCAGCACCTTGTTGAGGCCAAAGATGAGCAGGTCGTGACAGAAGATGACGGCGAGGGCGATGATAGCTCTCCAACACGCGTGCGCCCTCCAAAGAGAACGCGTGCTGAAGAGCGAGAGATTGCGCGTGAGCGTAATCCAGAGCTTGCCGAGCGTTACACGCATTACCTTGAGACCGTGGGTCTTGAGCAGGAAGATGCTGATGTGCTCTCTGGCGATCTGGACCTCTCAAACTTCTATAATGAGGTGCTTGCGACAGGCATCGATCAGGTTGCGCTGACAAACTGGGTCATCAATGAGCTGTTGCGTGAGCTCAAGGACACTCCTGTGAGTGATCTCAAGTTCTCTGCTGCCGAGTTTGCAGCGCTGGTCAAGCTGCACGCTTCGGACACAATCTCCAGCAAGGCCGCCAAGGATGTTTTTGCGATCCTGATGGAAGAGGGCGGAGATCCTGTGGCCATCGTGGAAGAGAAAGGATTGACCCAGATCAGTGATGAGGGTGCAATTCAGAAGATCATTGATCAGGTGATCGCCGAGAACCCCGTGCAGTTGCAGCAGTACAAGGATGGAAAGACCAAACTTGTCGGGTTCTTCATCGGTAAGGTGTTGGCTGCCTCCAAAGGAAAGGCTGATCCCACGGTGACCCGCGAGCTTATTGGTCCTGCGTTGGACAACGCCTAGAGCCAAAAAAGAGGCCATCAGGGGGCGAAAATTTACTCCGTAAATTTTCGCCCCCTGATGGCCTCTTTTTTGGTGTCTTGTGAATTTTATAGCATTGGATAGAGCATGTCGTTTTGGACTCCAGACAAGGAGAAGGTGCGTCAAGGAGGGCGTGATTTGCAGGCAAATCACGCCCTCCTTGACGCACCTTCTCTTTTGAGAATGCAAGAGGTGTTAATCAAGCTGCGTCATATGAACGTGTTTGAAAGTGCAGCAGAGCAGATGCTTGCCGCACTGCTTGAGCGTGTGGGGACGTTTGCACAGGTGTACAACGATGCGTCCGAGGGGAAGCAGATCGATGTGTTGCGCATCACATTGTATGTGCGCGCCGAACAGGATTTTCGCGCCATTATCAGTCTTGAGGAAGATGGCTCAAAGCCCACACAGGAGGTCTTCTCTTCGATGACCATGTGGCGCTGGATCAAGGAGAGACAGAAGCCATTATGGATGGATACCACGCTGGGGTTACTCTCATCCTTTGAGGATGATGAAGTCGTCGAATTTGATGATTTGACAGGTGGAAGTGAGGAGGTTTCGGGTCATACAAGTCTGTTGGCGCTGTTGCAGCGTGATGCCACACATATGGTGTTGTTGCCCGTGAGCGATCTTGATGGCGATGTGTGCGGCATGGTTGTGATTGAGAGCTGCTGTGAGCAGGACGTGGGGCTGTCAGGGATGTGGTCAGGCGAAAACACGCAGGAGCTGCTTCTTTGGGTTGATTTGTATTCTCCAAAAGTCCTTTCTTTACTTGATGATAGCGATGATGTGGTTGTGGACGACCTCGCCAAAGTCAACGAATTGCAAGATCAATGGCTCCCTGTGGTGGGTGAGAGCATGCGCCGTAGAATGAGCATGTTACAGGCGTTTGCAAGCCAGGATGAGACGTTATTACTGGTGGGCGAGACGGGCGTAGGGAAGTCAAGACTTGCGCGGTGGTGCCATGAGCGATCGTCACGACAGGGCAGCGCGTTTGAGGTGATCGACCTTTCATCCATCCCCGAGTCGATGCAGATTGCGCACTTGACGGGCTGGCGAAGAGGCGCGTTCACGGGAGCTGTTCAGGATGTGCAGGGAGCGCTGGAGCGTGCCAGGGGTGGCACACTATTTATCGATGAGGTGGACAAGCTCTCGTTGGAGACACAGGCCAGCTTGTTGCAACTCCTTGAGACAGGACAGTTCAGTCCGCTGGGTGCAAGGGGAGGGCTCAAGCTCGCCAGGGTGCGTTTTATTGTAGGCACCAACGTGGATCTGATGAACTGTGTCAGGAGTGGAACCTTTCGTCAGGATTTGTACTACCGCATCTGCGTGTTACCCATGGAGATCCCTGCGCTCAGAGGGAGGCGCGATGAGATTGTGCGGTGGGCAAGCTATATGTTCGCGCGCGCGCTCGGGAGCACGTCGCAGCAAAAGGTCGAGATTCCCGATGACGTGAAGCGTGCGCTGGAGTCACGTAGTTGGCCAGGTAACTTGAGGCAGCTTGATAACCTTGTGCGTCGTGTGGTCGCGTTGTCTGGAGGTCATCGTAGTCTGGCGACCCGAGGGAGTTTTGTTGTGGACTCGCGCAGCGTGGAGCAAGCGCTTGAGATGGAGGGAGAGCATCAGGGGGTTGGACCAGGGGAGGATCTTGATGCTCGTCTACTTCAGGGGCTGGAGCGTGTGAGTCGTGATTACATCTCTCTTGCGCTAAAGCGTCTTGATGAAGGGGGGATGAATGGGCTTCATGTGGATATGTTGGAGGCGGTCAAGGGGCTTGCTTATGAGCGTGCCTTTGTAGTTGGGCGCGATCGTATGGAGGGGTTGAGTTTACTTGGGAAAGAGCAACTCGCGAAGCATCGCAATGACAGGAGGGCGATGGCCAAGGAGTTGCAGAAAGTGGATGAACTCAGAGAAAATTTAAAGAAAAATCATTGACGCCTTACTGCGACGTTACAGGTTTAGTTACGTTACGAACGCGGTGCTGCTTACCTTTTTATATCAACGGCACCACGCACGTTTTTGCTTTTATTTATCATACGATATGCAGACAGGAGATATTATGTTTTTGAATACAGTAAACAAGAATAAGACAGTGAAATGGGTACTTTCTTCTCTCGCGATTTCAGCGATGTTGGTGGGCTGTTCCACAACCAAGGAGACCACCACAAAGACGGATGCCAACCCCGCAAATGCACCCATGGCAAAGAATGCAGTGGTCAGTTCTTCTGACACGACCACTTTGAGTGATGTGAAAGATGCATATGCTTATGATGGTATGAGCGAGTCCGAGGTTGCAGAGTATCTTTTGTTCAACGTGGACGTCGACTCGACGACCGTCACAGTCAAGCAGGCGCACCCTGTTGCTGCAATTTACTTTGACTTTGATGAGGCCAAGCTTGACCGAGCAAACAAGGTCGGCGTGAACCGAGCATACCAGTGGTTGGAGAACCATCCTGAGCAAGGACTTGTGATTATTGGACATGCAGACAAGCGCGGTTCAATGCCTTATAACCAACAACTTGCTCTGGACAGGGCACAGGCAGCAGGTAGAGCCTTGATGGAAAAAGGTATTAGTTCCGATCGTTTGCTCATTGTCTCACATGGTGAGCAGGATGCGATGTTCAGCAATCCCAAGTACAACAGGCGAGTGATTTTCAAGACTGATCCCACCAATGCGTATGGTGTTAATGACGAAGATAGTAGTGATAGTAACGTGATTCGTATCGTCACTGCTGCACGTCAGGATGATGGATCCGATTCCTGAGTAAGGTATCAGGAATCATAGAACCAGGTGGGTATGGATGTCCCCTTGTTACACAGGCATTGATGATGATGCTTGAGTAGCAAGGGGGCGTTTTGGTAAGAAGGTGATGGTTTTGGGGCGAATCCATTCAGGATGGGCGATGTCGTCAGAGCGACGTCGTTTTTTATTTATGATTGATGGAGTTAAGTGTGATGAAAAGGTTGAGTGTATGTGGTGCGTTGATATGCGTAATGGCTGTGGGGTGCAACAAGGGAGGGGCAGCTTCAACAGAGGCGGACCTGACTCAGGTGAATGCGCAGAAAGTTCAGGGTGATGAGTCTGTCGATCCTGATGTGTTGGTGGAGGCGACCGAGGAGATTCGTCTGGAGGATCTCCCCGAGATTGAGAAAGGATCTGAGATCACATTAAAGCACCCCATTTATGAGGTGCGTTACAGGCCAACAGAAGATGGTACGACGCGCGCATGGGTGGAGGTCAACGATTTGAGTGACGCCGAGTTTGATGCGTTGATGGAGAACGCAAAGCAGTTTGGTGATGGTCAGGTGGTCGTGCCTCCGTCTGCACCTGGCATCCCGAAAGAGCACGCGGGTGTGGAGTCATACACGATCGCGTCACTGGAGGACGCAGGCAACTTCAAGGCAAACGCCGTGGGATGGACCTATTATCAGGGACCAGGCTCACCGCATGTGGTGAACGTGTCCAAGCCTGAAAAGCAGCTTGAGGAGGACAAGTATTACGTGGCCGTACCTGGTGAGCACAAGGGGCTTGAGCTGAGCAAGGCCGATGAGATTTTATTTGTAGGCGATGAGGCTGTGAGGGCAGGAGATGCGCTCAAGAATGTAAGCGATTACTTGAAGAAGCACTTGCGCCCTGAAGAGATCGAGGTGATGCCCGAGCAGCTGACGCTTGATCATCTCAAGGTGTATGATGTGCAGCGCGTGTTGGTCGGCGAGCACAAGTACATGGGTTTTGTGGACATTGTGCTTGATAAAAAGGATGTGGCCGCAGATCACATCTCAGCGATTGTGCTGATGGGAAAAGACTATCAGGTTACAGGATTGATCGAGGCGCCTGCCAAGAGGATTGAAACCTTCTCTCCCGTCGGTGTGTTGAGCTTTGGTGAGGAGGGGCAAGCGCACCTTATTTATGAGAGCTTGCATTATGAGGGGACGTATAGCTATGTGCTGACTTTTCCAAAGCAAGGTAAGCCGAGACTGGTCATGTTGTATGGAGATGGGTTATAGGGCTGTGTGTACGTGTACGTTGAGAGGAACCAGGCCTGTTTACTTGGCCCTGCCTCTCTGACTTTCTGTATTGCCGTACAGTTTATAACTGGGGGAATTTACTTGAGAATGAGTCAGTGAAGAGAGGCAGGAGACAGGTTCATGGAGAGATTGATCACGTTTTGTGGGCGTCACGCACGCATTATTATTGTGTTGTGGTGTGTGGTTGCAGTCATATCGGGTGTCGCTGCTTCGAGGTTACGATTAAACAGTGATCTTGAGCGTTTGCTCCCGCCTGATGCGGAGAGCGTGCAGCAACTTGAGAGGTTGGAAGGCGCATATGGCCAGCAGCTTGATCGATTGACCTTGCTCGTGGAAGGGCAAGATGCGGAGAGCAATCTGGAGGTTGTCCAAGAGCTTGCCTCAAGTGTGGAGCCCTTGCCCCATATCAAGAGTGTGGAGTACAGGCGTCCAACGGAGTTCTTCTTGAAGCATCGTTTGATGTACATGGAGACGGTGGACGCCAGGGAGATCTCCGAGAAGTTGAGCAAGCGACTGAAGTGGGAGCGTAAGCAAGCAAACCCACTCTTTGTGGGGCTTGGCAACGAGAAGCCTCCCGAGATCGACTTCAGCTCAATTGAGCAAAAGTACAGGGATCAGGTGGGTAGCGAGGAGTTCATCACGAACGAGGATCGTACAGGTTTTGTGGTGACCGTGGAGCTTGATTACCCCAGTGATCATATTGATGTGACTCAGGAATTTGTGCGTGATCATCTTGAGCCTGTGGTGTCCAAAGTGGGCGCCGCGCATGAAGGTGTGACGATCACAAAGACAGGGCGTTATATCAAGCGACTGGAGCAGCGCGATGCCACGGCCAAGGATCTTGGTCGAGGCACCTCGCTTGCGTTTGCATTGATTGTGATTTTTTTGGTGGGGTATTTCAGAAGCATCAAGGCTCCTGCACTGGTTACAGGTCCGCTTATTCTGGGGACGATCTGTACCTTTGGTGCGACCTGGTTGGCGTTTGGTACGCTAAATATTCTGACAGGGTTTGTGGGGAGTGTGTTGCTCGGGCTGGGGATCGATTATGGGATTCATCTGGCCGCACGTTTTCGTGATGAGCGCAAGGGGCGAAGCGCTGAAGAGGCGCTTGTGAAGGCGTTTGCGTCATCAGGAAAAGCCAGTCTTTATGCTGGGTTAACAACGGTGGCTGCGCTCGGTTCTCTGGCGTTATCTTCATTTCAGGCATTTCACGAGTTTGGTCTACTGTCCTTGATCGGGATGAGTTTCATGGGAGCAGCGTATGCGACGCTTTTCCCTGCGCTTGTGTTGAGCGTGGAGGGGACACGGTTTGCGATGGGTGGTGGTGCTGATGCTGATCATGAGGAGCAGCGTTGGACCGAGGCTGTATTGGGGCGCTACAAAGTGATCTCGGCAGTTGTGTTAGCTGTAAGTCTCGCCGCAGGAGCTTATGGGATACAGCATCTTGGTTTTGAGTGGGACTTTCACAAGTTGATGCCTGCTGACTTGCCAGCGCATATGGCGGACAAGCGTCTTGAGGCGCTTGGTGTGGGTCGGGTTCCTGGTGTGATTCTCGTGGAGGACCGAGCACATGCCGAAGCGGTTGCTCAGGAGCTTGAGAAGAGAAAAGCGGCAGGTGGCGATGGACTGATGATAGATCGTTCACTGTCTGTGTACGATTTGCTGCCCTCGGAGCAGGAGCAGAAGCTTGAGATCTGGAAGGGGCTGAGGGAGGAGTTTGAGAAAATCCCATCCAAGGTGTTCAAGGAAAAGAAGGAACTGGCTGATATTCGAGAGGAAGTGTATCGCATCACGGATGAGGGCGAGCTAAGCCTTGGTGATTTGCCTGGATCGTTGACAGGACGATTTGCGAGGAAAGATGATCCCGAGAAGTGGATCATGTTGGTGCTTCCCACACGCATTATTCATGATGCGCGCGATGCGATTGCGTACAGTCGCGTGACCTCTGATTTGCCCACATCGGGTGCCGAAACCAACGTGGACGCGATTGGTGAGGAAGCGATCATGCGAGACATTGTGCATGATCTTGAGAGGGATACACGTTGGATGTTGTTGTTGACGTTGTTCTCGATCTTTGTGGTCGCCGTGGTGGCGTTCAGGAAGGTGAGAGGGGTGTTGATTTTGTTTGGCAACATTGGCGTGGGCTTTCTTGTCGCGATGGGATTGGCGGGGGTGTTAGGCATCAAGTTCAACTTCATTAACATTATTATTCTGCCAATCTGGCTTGGTCTTGGTGTGGACGCAGCGTTTCATATGATGACGCGTGTGGATGAGGCTCCATCGGATCAGCATGGATTCTGGCACACGGTCAGAGCGGTGGGCGCGGCGTTTGGCACGACGATGATTGGTTTTGGTGGATTGATGATTTCATCGCACCGAGGACTTGCATCGCTTGGCAAGATTGCGGTGGTTGGTCTTGTGGCGATTCTGGTGTTGAGCGTGGCGATGCAGCTGCTCTTGATGCGCAAGAGCGATGTGTTCAAGTCATAAATAAGTAGCCAGACAGATCACAAAAAGGAGGCGCGTGTTGATTTATCAACACGCGCCTCCTTTTTGTGATCTGTTTGAATTTATTTGTCTTTTGGGCTGAAGATGATGTCGTTGACTTCCTGTGGTTTATCCTGAGTGAGTTGGTGTCCGACATCTGCAATGGTGATGATGCTGACATCGTCCCAGATGCGTTGCCATGTGGGCAGGGAGTCTTTCACGGCACCGAAAGTTTTGGTGCCGTGAAGGACACGTTTGGTCATGGATAGGTCATCAAAGTAGTCGGGTCCACGTTGTTCGATCTCGTAGTAAAGCGAGAGGTAGTTATGGACAGTTTTTGAGGGGACGTTGGCGAAGCTTGCGATGGGGTTGTATTCGCTCATGACCCCGGCCATGGCGAGCCCTTTACTGATAGCGCCGCGACCCTGAGGTGTGCCAAAGAGGGAGTGGAAGACACCGTAGCCAAGTTTGGGGACAAGAAAGACACGCAGGAACCATGGTGTGTAGCCAAAGGGTTCAAGGAGGATGAGCTCCTTGATCGCGTCGGGGCGTTGTTTGGCGACCTCCATGGCATGGAAGGAGCCAGAGCATGCGCCGACGAGGGTGATGGGTTCACCTGTGGAGTCCACGATATGGTCCACGCTTTCGATCATATGGTTTGTGATCTGTTGCCAGGTCCATTTGGTGGGCAGGGGGCTTTCTCCAAGGCCAGGAGGGTCCATACCGTGAAACGTGACGTGTTCGGGGAGACGTTCAAGCATGTTGCCAAAGCTCTTGCCGTGCGTGGCACCGAAGCCAGGAATGCCAAGGAAATGTTGATCGCCCTGTCCATAAGGTTTGACGTTAAGGTGAACAGGAGAGGTAGATTTTTTGGGTTCTGACATGACGTTCATGGGGGAGAAGAGTTCTAAGAACAAGGGCTCGACGTCAGGGGTGAGTGAGCCACCAATGATGTAGGGAAGGGGGGCGACGGTGGTTAATAATCGTCACAATGGGTAATTGACCATGCAATGAGACAGATGGCAAGTCTCGAATTAATATTGTTGCATGTGGTTGATAATAAAGGGGAAGTTTGGGTTGTGGTGCAAAAAAATGAAAAAAAGATCTTGCCAGGCTATTGTGGAAGCCTTTCTTTGGATTGTACGAAGCAGACATGGCTCCTACTGGAGATGCAAATAACATCTTTGTTTTATTATATTTTTGGCTGTGTATTGCGATGACAAGTCAGGTGGGTTGTCCTGACATTTGCGTTTATTTATTCGAACATATAACCCTCGTAGTTGCATATATTTACAACCTTTTGCGAGCGAGTATGTTCACCATGGAGAAGAGATATGAATATGTTGAAGATTTTGAACACGAAGAAATGGATTATGAACGCAGGTCTGGTCATGACATCTGCAGCATTGTTTGCAGCATGTGACGACACAAGTCAGGCGGTTAAAGAAGAGACGCGAGAGGAAGTTGCCGAGGCAAAGATCGAGACGCGTCAGGCCAAGCAAGAGATGAAGCAGAACCTGGACGAAGCAGGTGATGAGATTGAAGAAGGCGTGGACGAGTTCCAGGCGGACATCAACAAGGGTTTGGCAAGGGCTGATGCCAGGATGGATCAGCTTGGAAACAGGTTGGAGCGCGCCGACGACAAGATGCGAGCGGAGCTTCAGGAAGAGATGAAAGAGATTCGTGCTGAGCGTAAGGAGCTTGCCGAGGACTTTGATCAGATGAAAGCAAATGCCAAGGAAGACGCCGCAGAGGCGAAGGCAGAGGTCAGGGAAGAGCTCAGCGAGCTGGACGCTCGTATTGACAGGCTTGACAAGCGTACTGCCGAGTACATCAGGTCTGAAGATTAGTGAAAAAAATTGTTTGACGCGACGCTGTGGGAGCAGATGATTTATATCATAGCAGTTGAGCTTACAAGTTATCTTTTTAGCTCCAAGTTATATCGGTTCGGTTACTCGTTATTTGATTATTTTTATTTAAGCTTTTAAGGATTTGTTATGTTGAAGTGGACACTTATTTTTCTCGTCTGTGCATTGTTAGCCGCTGTATTTGGATTTGGCGGAATCGCCGCAGGATTCGCAACAATTGCAAAAGTTTTATTCGTGTTGTTCCTTGTTCTCTTCGTGGTGTCTCTGGTCTCCAGGGCAGCGAAGGCAGCATAAACAAAGTTAAGTTCAACACATAATACAAAGGTGAGGCTCACGACGAGCCAGTGAGTCTCATCTATAATTACATACAAGGCTCAATGTTATATTAAAGGAAATTATTATGAATACCGCAATGAAGAATATGATCGCTCTTACCACCGTAGCTCTTGTTGGCGTGCCTATGACCGCCGCAGCTCAGGATAGCAAAGTAGATGTCAAGACCTCCAAGCAGGCAGATGGCGCAACCGTGGCATACCGCGGAGACACCTCCACAGAAAAGAGGGAGAACAGTCGTCCAGAAGATGATGACATGGAAAAGGTCGCCAATGGACAGAGCGCTGATAAAGATCCAATTCCCAAGCCTCCATCACCCGTTGTTGAAGTGTCAGAAAACCCAGTGAATGAGCAGGCTGGTGTGGGGTCAACCATTGCATATTCCGAGGCAGGTGTCCTTGAGCTTGGTGGTTCCGCAGGGTTTTCCATGAACAACTCCCTGACCACAGCGACATTGAGTCCATCTATTGGTTGGTTCGTGGCTGATAACATTCAGCTCTCAGGTATCACAAGCTTTACCTACGCAGAGGTGCAGAACGACGACAGCGTGTCCGTGTCAGCCCTTGTTGAGCCAAGCTACCACTTGCCCTTCTCTGATACAGTGTTCGGATTTGCAGGTCTTGGTGCAGGTGTATCCTACATCGAGGGAGCAGGAGCAGGTTTTGCGATGCAGCCTCGTCTCGGTATGAACTTCCTCGTGGGTCGCTCTGGTGTGTTC
Source organism: uncultured Pseudomonadota bacterium (assembly GCA_950059285.1). Taxonomy (GTDB): domain Bacteria; phylum Myxococcota_A; class Bradymonadia; order Bradymonadales; family Bradymonadaceae; genus CATLTV01. The sequence continues at coordinate 70,995 of CATLTV010000001.1, forward strand.
ACTCCCGCAGTGAATGTGGGTTACTCCACCGTCGATGCTGACACCGTGTCCAACAACAGAACATTGTTGACCGTTGAGCCTTCAGTTGGTGTGCAGGCTGGTTACACAGTGATGTGGTAATCTCCACGCATAACGCAAGAAAGAGAGAAGAAGGGGCGCGAACTTGGCTAGCCAAGGTCGCGCCCC
>CATLTV010000002.1 GCA_950059285.1 uncultured Pseudomonadota bacterium
AAACCAAGAATAGTAGCCGTGTTACATTCTGTTTTTGCGACACCAAAATACGCGATTTCTACGAGCTTTTCCGACCAGCTATTTCTTTATTACGCTCTAGAAGGTTGGGCCAGGTGAGCCATATACATTTTAAATCATGGAGAGGCTGATTCTTCCACGCTTGCGATCAATCTCCATGACGGTGACATCCACGCGGTCACCCACGCTGACGACCTCATAAGGATTATGCACTCTGGAGGTCGCCATCTTGCTGATGTGAACGAGGCCATCCTGCTTGACGCCGATATCCACAAACGCGCCAAAATCAACCACATTACGCACTGTGCCAGACACCTTCATGCCTTCCACAAGATCATCCATGGTGAGCAACTTCTGGCGTAAATCTGGTGGGTCGAGGTCTTCACGAGGATCTCGACCAGGACGATTCAAGTGGGCCACAATATCAAGCAGGGTGGGGCGGCCAAAGCCATGCTTTTTGGCAAGCTCATCAAACTGACCGCGCTCAACTTCACGCTGCCATGCTTGAGGTGGCAACGACGCTCTTTCCAGAGCTTGCTTGAGCGCTCTGGCGAGCTTGTAGCTTTCAGGGTGAATCCCGGTGTTATCAAGTGGGTCTTCGCCATTTCTGACGCGCAAGAACCCTGCACACTGTTCAAATGTCTTGGCACCAAGTCCCTTGATATCTTGAAGCTGCTTACGTGTCCTGAACAGTCCATTGCTTGCGCGATGCTCCACAATATTGCTCGCAAGCTTTGGTCCCACGCCTGCAATGTGAGCCAGCAGAGCAGGGGAGGCTGTGTTCAAATCCACACCAACACTGTTGACCACATCCTCCACCACAGCATCAAGCGTCTTGCTGAGTGTGGTCTGATTGACATCATGTTGGTACATACCAACACCCACGCTCTTGGGGTCAATCTTGATGAGTTCAGCGAGCGGATCTTGAAGACGTCTTGCGATGGAGACCGCTCCTCGAAGACTCACATCGAGGTCTGGCATCTCCTGACGGGCAAGGTCGGAGGCGGAGTATACGCTTGCGCCTGCCTCATCAACCACAGCATAACGCACATCCTGAACCTCGTTATCCCTGGACCAGTTCTGAATGACATGTGCCATCGCCTGTTGTGCCTCGTGTGTGCCTGTACCATTGCCAATTGCAACAAGCTGGACACCATATTTATTAAGCAGTGTTTCAAGCTTCTGATGGGCCTGATGCACGCGTTGATCGTGTAAATAGAGTGTGTCCGTGGTCAGGACATTGCCCTGGTCATCGACAATGGCAAGTTTGCAACCTGTGCGCAAACCAGGATCAAGCCCCATGACCTTGCGACCTGGCAGTGGAGGACTAAGAAGGAGGTTCTTGAGGTTGAGCGCAAAGATGTTGATGGCGTGCTGATCCGCATCGGACTCAAGCTGGGCGCGAAGTTCACGCTCAAGTTGAGGTTGAAGGAGACGCTTGTAGCTCTCTTCCACCGCATCATTGAGAATTTCCCTGTTGGCTCTGTTCCTGAAATTAACCTCTCGTCGCTGGACATCCTGACACCATCGCTCCTGCTCGCCTGGAATCTTGACGCTCAAGACACCTTCCTTTTCGCCACGTCGAATGGCGAGCGTCTGGTGGGGTTTGAGATACGAGTTTTTGATCGAAAAATCGATATAAATTGAGTATTTGGGATCTTCTTCTGCGCCGCGCTTTTTCTTGCTCTCAAGGACGGAGTAACGCTCAAACTTCTGGCGTAAAAAGTCTCTGACGTGAGCATCATCGGCGATTTTTTCAGCGAAGATATCCACCACACCCTGCCGTACGGCATCGGTGTCGGGGTATTGCTCGCAGACAAATTTCTTGAACTGCGAGGAGGCATCAGAGAGGTCCCTTGAGACAAGGTCCGCAGCTTTATCAAGACCGGCCTCAATCGCCTTTTGAGCGCGCGTCATACGACGAGGACGATAAGGCGCGTACAGGTCTTCAAGGCGAGTTAAATCTTGCGCCTGTTGAATCGAGGAGATGAGCTTTTTATCGTTGATGCCCTGTTCTTCAAGAGAGGATAGGATGCTTGTGCGTCGCTTTTCGAGGTCACGCTTTTGCTCCATGGTGGTTTGCACAAGACGAATCTGAACCTCATCAAGTGAACCTGTCTGTTCCTTGCGGTAACGCGCGATAAACGGGACGGTGCTCTTATCATCAAGAAGCTTTATGACTGCATCGACCTGCCATTGTTGAAGACTCAGGGTTTTGGCAACGTAGGCAGATACATCGTGAGCAGGAGTGGACATCAAAAGACCTCGGGAGAAAATATCTGAACATTCTGAACATAAAGAAAGCGGCGAGCGATGGGCGCACGATTGCAATCGTGCGCCCATCGCTCGCCGCTTTCTTTATCACAGCAGACCAGGGATGTATAATATCTAACCTGAAGCTCAGTTCTTCTTGTTCTCTTCAAGCTTGGCAAGCAACAGCTCGCCAAGTGAGCCCATGTTGTCCTGTGCTCTGGAGGTGGACTTTGACGAGGAGCCCCTCTGTTGACCACGGCCCTGCTTCTTCTTTCTGGACCGTTCTCGTCTTGGCTTTTGTGATGCCTCACCCTGCGAGGAGGATGTTGATGACTGTGCAGGTTCGACTTCGGGCGCGGGCAAAATTGCTTTTCTGCTCAATGCGATACGATAGCCATTCTGATCAGCACGCTCTTCCACGCTCATGACCTTGACCTCGATCACATCACCAAGTTTGAGGACCTGACCTGGCTCTGAAATACGTTCGTGAGCAATCTCGCTGATGTGCAACAAACCCGAGTGCTGCTTACTCAACGTAAGGAATGCGCCATAGTCCTTGAAGCTCCTGACGCGTCCGCGCACGACCTCGCCAACCTCGGGTGGGGGCTCGACAACCTCTTCTTCCTTGGGAAGTTCGGCCTGCAAGGACTTGAGGCGCTCCATGCTGCTATTGATATGCTTGCGCATGCTATACTTACGTGTGTGCCTGAGGCCCTGACGTAGTAACGCCTCTGCTTCTTCAAGCCAGCCGCGAATCTGGGTAAGTTCAGCGCCTTCATGACGAGCACGCTCCATCAGGGCCTGTGCAAGGTTATGTTTGAGGAGAACGCTCGTGGGGAGGGCTCTAAGACCGCTGCGATAGGCCCATTCAGCGCGTGCGTAATCCTTGTCCGCTTCCTTGTACCATGTGCCGCGTGAGTTCCAGGATGCCTCGGCATCACTCAGTTGAATGGCCTGTTCCCAGTAGCGCTCACTGGCTTCGCGGTCCGTGAACCAGAGGGCCTGTGCACACAGCGTGTTGTAGAACGGGTCCTGTTCATAGAGGGACGCAAGGGTGGGGAGCTGTGTGGAGAGAGCCTCGACCATGTGTGGCGCGGCCTTGAGGTCTTCAAGGTCAAACAACAGGATGGAGAACCCGAGGCGCACGAGGTGGAGCAAACGCTGGCGTTCATCAGCGAGCGTATCTTCCATGCGGCTGGCGACGCTTTGAACGCCATCGAGCACATGGGTGAGGGCGTCCTGGCTGCGGCCTTCCTTGCGAGCGAGCGTGGCTGCGACGCGGTGGAACTCGACGCCACGCTCGTTGACTTCCTGATCAAGCTGCATCTTGAGGAGACGGTCGCTGAAGCTTTGCAATCCAAGTTTGAGCGTAAGGTTTGCAAGAGGGCCACCCAGCTCGGGGTATTTTGTACACAGTTCAAAGAGGCGATTGAGCTCCTGACTGACATCGGGCAGGGAGCTTGCGTCTGGCTTCTTTTGCGGGGTTGTTTCAGGTGTTGCCGCGTGTTCGGGCTGTGTATCTACCTGCTCGGAGGGGGCTCCTTGCTCATCTTGACTCATGGTCACCTCAAGACTAAAACCTGTTTACATTCAAAGGCTTGTGTTGTTTATATGAAGAAAAATCGATGCTTAATTAAATAGCACGCCTGCGCGTGATCGTGTGCACTAGTAGCGTACCTTGTGAGGAGTTGCCAGACAAATCCAACCCGTGGGGGGCGAGTGAAAGAGGGCGCCTACAAAAAATGAATGCTTATTCATAAAAATGATTGAACGCTCATTCAGCTATTGATTTTTGCCCAAAAATGAAGCACCATTCATTTTATCGGGTGCATCTTACCCGTGCGGAATCACAGGGCCCTCACACACGATGAGCCCGAGCGTTCCAGGACATAATTCAGGCAACATTTTCCATAAATGTTGTGTCTATATACAAAATCTTCTCAAGAGAAGTGTCGTTCATAACTCAACAATCTGGACACCCTCAAATCTCGCTCACGTCGCATGGTGTGACATGAGAGAGTCTGTGTTTGATTCACTTCTCGAACTCAAAAACAAAGGAATGGAAGTATGGAATACTACAAGGCACCTGTCAAAGACATGATGTACATGCTCAAGGCATTTCAATACACCGAGCGCGTGCACTCCCTCGAGGCATTTGAAGGCTTTGATCTCAGCATGGTCGAGAGCCTCTTGCAGAGCGCCGCAGACATTGCCGTCAACGAGACACTTCCCCTGAACAGGCTTGGTGACGAGCATGGTATCAAGTGGGATCCCGAGACCTACGAGGTCACCACACCGCCTGGTTTCAAGGAAGCATACCAGAAGCTCATCGACAACGGCCTTGTAGGCATGACCTGTGACCCCAACTACGGTGGTTCAGGTGGTCCCGAGGTGCTCGGCGTGTTGTTCAGCGAGCTTTCCACAGCCACCAACAAGTCCTTCTCCATGTGTCCTGGTCTGACTCGCGGTCTGATTGATGCGCTCGCAGCGCACGGCACCGAGGAGCAGAAGCAGAAGTACATGACCAAGCTCATCAGCGGTGAGTGGACAGGTACAATGTGCTTGACCGAGCCCCAGTGTGGTACAGATCTTGGTTTGATCAACACCAAGGCAGTGCCTCAGGAAGATGGTACATACAAGCTGACAGGCACCAAGATCTGGATCACCTTTGGTGATCACGACATGGCCGAAAACATCATCCACCTTGTGCTTGCACGTTTGCCCGATGCTCCTGAAGGCATTAAGGGCATCAGCGCATTCATCGTGCCCAAGTTCATCGACGGTGAGCGCAACGCTGTGAACTGTACAGGTCTTGAACACAAGATGGGTATCAAGGCATCACCCACATGTGTCATCGACTTTGAGGACGCCACAGGTTACCTCGTGGGCACACCTCACAAGGGTATGCGCTCCATGTTCGTGATGATGAACGCTGCACGTCTTCACGTGGGTGTGGAAGGTATTGGTCTTGCAGAGATCGCGTACCAGACCGCGCTTGCATTCGCCAAGGATCGTCGTCAGTCACGCTCACTTGACCCCGAGAAGAGCGATGCAAACGCACCTGCTGACAACATCCTCGTGCACCCTGATGTGCGCCGCATGTTGCTCAACATCAAGTCCACCAACGAGGCACTTCGCGCGCTCGCTGTCTGGATCTCCGTGGAATACGACATTGCCCATCATCACCCCGATGAAGAAGCTCGCCAGAAGGCCGACGACATCGTCGCGATCCTGACCCCCATCATCAAGAGCTATGGCTCCGAGCGCAGCTTCCTGAACATCTCCGAAGCCATGCAGGTTTGTGGCGGCGCAGGTTACACCACTGACTGGAACATCGAGCAGTACCTTCGCGATGAGCGTATCGCCATGATTTACGAAGGCACAAACCACATCCAGGCGCTTGACCTCGTGGGTCGTAAGTTGCCAAAAGATGGTGGTCGCATGGTCCGCGCCTTTAGTGAAGTCATCACCGACATGATTCGCGCAGGCAAGGAGAACGAAGAGCTTGCCGAGTTCACCGACTACCTCAAGGAGCTCTCCAAGAAGCTTACTTCCGTGACCATGGAGCTTGCAGGCCAGGCGATGGCTGACCGCGAAGTTGCTGGTGCAGTGGCATCTCATTACCTGAACCTCTTTGCACTCACCGCATTGACCTACGTCTGGTGTGTGCAGGTCAAGTACGCCATCGAGTCTGATGCACCTAACAAGGACACCAAGCTCAAAACCGCACGTTACTTCATGCACAAGGTCTTCCCCGAGCACGAGACCCTTGTTCGCCAGATCAACACCTGGAAATCAAACCTCATGGAGTTTGATGTCGAGGAGCTCTAAGAATCATGTAAGTCATTCCAAATGACCCAAAGAAAGAAGGGGTGCGCTGCTACTTGGCAGCGCACCCCTTCTTTCTTTGGGTCATTATTTAAGTCCGATAAGGCTAGTTATGTAAACTTATAAGAGTGTAACCGAGGAATGATCCCATTGATACAATGGTTTGAGTGACCGAGATGTTTCAACTGTCCTCTCGGGTTCTCCCTCCTACGCCCTGACCTGTTACCCAGAGAGGACTCTAGTATTTTTAAATCTCTTTCCAGGAGAAACCTAATGCCTACAAGGTATCTAACTTTGGCTCGTATCGCTTGTCTTTTGCTAGGTTTCATTACTGGATGCAAAAGTGAGACTGAACCAGTAGTAACAACTACTTCTCCGGTGCCACCAGAGAGCATGATATTAAAACCTGGTGGCTCTAAGCCTGTTCATACATGGTCAAAAGTAAGAAACATTAAATTACTTGAAAAAAAATCGCTGACGACACTCCATCAATGGCTGGGTGTAAAGTTGACAGATGTAAAGCAGCTTGAGGAGTTAGGAGAGACAAAAAATGTAACGCGAGAATTTTGCGGTGATGATTGGATCTATTATGGTCGTATTTTTAGTGATCCCTGGCCATATCCTGATACAGATATGGCTATAGACTTATTGACATATAAAGACAATATAGAACTTATTATTATACAAATGACAACTTATAATAAGTCAATATATCACGGACAATTGTCAATTGATGATAAATATAAATTTGAATGGACTTCATGTGCTCAAAATGATGCCTTACATGCACTGATTTGTGATGATTATATGATAAGTGTCATGGATCGTAGTTACGGAATTATGCATTCATTAGATAATGATGAGATTAAAAATGTGAAAGAATTACTATCTTATCCTACAAATTCAAGCGATTACACGGGGATAGCAAATCTTATCGGTGTCTATGAAAACGTAATTCTTATTTATAAAAAAGACCAACAAGAAAAGATTTTAAACTTATATTTAAACTTTCATAGATATTATGAACCTAATTTTGAAGGTGCTCTGGATACTAATATAACAAAATTCCCCACGTATGCGCCAACAAGTTGTATCAGTACGTTATCGCGTTGGTACAGCACTAAACCTGGAGATGATTTTGGTACGATCTTCTATCGTCAGGATATATTAAGAAACAAACGAAAAAGTAAGCAATATTAAATTGCTCGAAAAAATCGCTTACTCTTGCTTTTCAAGGCTAAAATGAACATGAACATACGATTATTATACAAGTATTCTTTTTTTTGTGTGTGGTTTTTACTTGGGTGTCAAACCACAACACATAAAGGCAGTAATACGCCCCAAAAAGATACCGTCGAGGTGACTTCAGCACAGGAGAAATCACTGGAGTTTGAGCATTCTGAAGAGTCTTCTCAAACGAATGCGACCCATGAGTATCAACCTCCAAAAGAACGTCAGTACATATGTCCAAATGGTTGGCGTCAAGAACGTGAAATGCCTTCGTATTCACTGGATGAGCATGAGCTTTTTCTAAAAGACCTCCCTTCTTTGGATGATCAAAGAGTTTTAATTGAGTTGAGAGTTAGTGGATTGTGCAAAGCAAATGCAATAGGGACTAAATTTCAAGGCTTTGATAAGCCTCTTCTCCTGGTTGAACCGAAGGAAAACGTACATGGATTTTCAAAGATCGAGTTTGGTCTGACTGACACACAACAATTATGTGTATCTTCAAGCCCCCATTGATGGCTGTATCCTTTTTGAAAAATACGAAGGTGATATGTTAATGAGACTTGTCTTGAAGCTGGATGTCAACATGATCACACTGGATGATGGTATGAAAAAAGCCGTGGTCACAGGTATGGTTCAATAAAACGTATTTCGACTGTGATGAGCATGAAACAAAGAGCACAGAGAATCATTTTATGCAGCATCTTCACTGCTCAATACAATATAAACCATGGTGTATGAACACTAAGCATTATGTCAACTTATATTATAGAGGAGCGTAAAAAGAGGGCGGCCCAAAATCGAAGATTTTGGGCCGCCCTCTTTTTACGCTCCTCTATAACGCTTACTCTTCAGTCGTCTCATCCACACATGTTGTGCTCACTCCAGGAGGTCCTGCTGCCTCGCAAATCTGGGCCTTGGTCATTGAACCATCTGTGGCGTTCAACACATTGATGCGACACAGCACCGTGTTGCCTGTCTCTTCCTGCGCTGCACGAATATCGTTGGCGCATGTATCCTCACACTCAGTATGTGATTCATATGGACTGGCTGAACCCTGACAGCTTTCGTGCATCTGTGCGCAATAACGATCGCAATCAGACACCTCATCCACGCACATCCCTGCCCCTGTTGGCCCGGAGTGTGGACAGTGCAACTCAGGATCTGTTTCAGCCACGCTCAGGTGATACACACGACACTGCAACGTATCTCCCTTTGTATCGCCCTCATCCCCCGTCGTTGCATAACCACTACATGTCGTCAGACACTCGCCAAGGCTCGCATACTGCGCATTTCCATCCCTGCACACTGTAATAGAATCATTACAATAATCTTCACAGATCTGCTCCTGTTCGGTACTATCCTCCTCACAGCCCATCATCACTGCAGGCATCACAACCAGCGAGGTGCTCACGATCATACGCTTGATCCAAACCTTCAACATCACTTTCATCTCTCCTTTCTGAGTCCTTGATTGATCCTGTCTCATCACTCCAGCGCCACTACATCCTATGCAATACTCTGACGCTATTCCACAATGCGCAAAAAGTCTGTGCGTTTCTTGCCTTCTCCTCGTGGTCTTACTACCACACAATGGAATGACGCAACAAAGACCTTCTTCCTCGGAGCGCTCTCTTTATACCTCCACATCTGTCATGACTGTGCTCATGCTCTCTGCTGCTATCGCCTTTCAATATATAGATCAGGACAGCACACTTCATGTCATAAGCGTCACGTCTTCTTGCACGAGTGACCTCATCAACCTCTCGCTAAGCTCTTCACAAAGCCAGGCCCTCCTCTCCTATATCTCGCTTTATCCACACGACATCGCCATGGACCTCGCCATGCGCGGAGGACCACACCTCACCGAGCTCATCAATCTCTTACCCCTGAATACACTCTCCCGAGCACATCTTGTGGATCACCACCTCTCCCCTCCTGATAAACTGATTGATGTGCTCTACAAGGGCTCTCCACAGGAGTTTTTAACGGCGCTCTTGCATCACTAAATATTACTGCTCCTCGGGGACATTTCGCATGAAATCGGCCACCTGAGTAAAGCGTGCAGAGAGATAATTATACACCTCCTCGGGCACCTCATTCTTCTTCATCGATGCATCCATACAACGCACCCAGGCGTCACGCATCTTGATGTTTACCTCCACATTTCTGTGGCGCATTCTCAACCTTGGATGCCCATACTGAGCCATGTATTCTTGCGGGCCACCAAGCCAACCCACCAGAAATAGTGCAAAACGATGGCGTACATCCGCCTCAATCAGCCCATCCTCGGTGCACTCGTGCAGGCGAGTAAGCTCGGGCTCCTCTTGCTCCATAATATCGTAAAAACTGTGTGCGATTTGCTCGACCTTGGCGCGACCGCCAAGGATGTCGTAGAGTGATGGCTCCATAATTTTATCCTCGCTATGGACCTCTTCAAGGGTCTGGTTGCACGAAATGTAATAGCTATTCTGGATCAATTCCCCCGATCCAGAGGCCCACACAGTGACCGATTCACACCCTTTTGTCATCAGAAAGTCCCCAATTTGCACCAAACGTAACAGTTATTCTGGATCAATTTCCCCAGGGCGTACATCCTTGTCACACGTCTTTTTGCACCAAACGTAATGGAAAACCTGGATCCATAATCCTTGCTCGCCAAACCTTCTTGCACCAAACGTAACAGTTATTCTGGATCATATGCAGCCGTTACAACGTATGAACACGCATCAAATTTTGACGATTTTTAAATTTAAATAATTGATTTTAAAATGGTTTTTGCGAAATCTTATTATAAAATGGTGCACTTTCTTGCACGAGACGTAACAGTTATTCTGGATCACTAAAATCAGCGGCCAGGCTACAATTTGCACCAAACGTAACAGTTATTCTGGATCGCCAAACGGCGTTAAAAACGTTCACTTTGCACGAGACGTAACAGTTATTCTGGATCGGCGTGCGCGCGATTTGTTGCGAACGCAACAAATCGCGCGCACGCCGATCCAGAAGATCACAATAACGTGTAGTAAAGTATTGATAATTCTAAAAATTTTTAAATATTTTGCGGTTTTTCTTAACGCGAGAGCGATTTTTTATTTTCTCCGAAAAATAAAAAATCGCTCTCGCGTAACTCTTCTAGAAAGATCTCCTAAAGGAGATCTTCTAGAACAGATCTACTGGCGATCCAGAGCACTTTTTTGACAGGCCTCAAAGGCGCTATTTTACTGGCTGATCGGACATTCGTGAAAAACGCGCTCTGCACGAGACGTAACAGCAAACCTGGATCCGTGCACGAGACGTAACAGCAAACCTGGATCCGTGCACGAGACGTAACAGCAAACCTGGATCTGTGCACGAGACGTAACAGTTATTCTGGATCTTGCACGAAACGTAACAGTTAATTTTGACCTCTGCACCAGATGTAACAGTTATTCTGGATCAATTCAGCCCCTGGCCGATCACTACCCTGCACGAGACGTAACAGTTATTCTGGATCAATTCATACGTTTTGCACCAGATGTAACAGTTATTCTGGATCAACGGTTCACCTTGCACGAGACGTAACAGTTATTCTGGATCAATTTCAGAAAACGTATTCAATCTCAACGAACGTCTTGCACAAACTCTCAATGCTTGCTTTGATGTTCGCCGAGGTCAACGTTTGCAAGCGTACGCTCCCCGAGCTTATCGAACCTGTTAGCCCGTTCACACGATGCACCGAACTGGCCACACCAGAGACTCCCGATGAGCTCGGCCCCAGGCAACATCACCACACCTCTTGCACCAGGTGACGCACTGCCAGCCGCAATCGAAGAACTTTCAAAACGTTTTGACCTGACTTTATTTTGCCAGACGCCACAAGCACACGGACCGTGCGTCGACCTTCGCTGCTAAAGATGTTCTCTTTGCATGTCAAAGACTCGGAAGAATCTATGGAGAGTTCATATTATCTCAACCTTGCACGACGCATGACCGATTGGCCTCATGGCTTCAATCAACGTTCTCTCGTCAGGGTAACTCGCAAGGTCCTCAAGGACTTTGGCTCCTACGACCAGTGGATCGAGGCCATCCATACGGGCGCCATCGACAAGCTCGAAGACGCCGAATATTCATGGGCTTACAAGATTATTCGCTCCTTTGTCAGCGAAGCCAGAAGGCCCGATCTTGATGAACCCGTGGAGCGTCGCACGATGGACCTCTACCTCGGTTTGCTCCGCGAATTAAGCGCCTCCAACGTGCGTCAGGAAGAGCGCTATCAGCGCGCCCAGAGCTTTGTGCTTGATAACCTCGAGGGATTCTCTGGCTGGGAGATCCTCGTCGCATCAAGCTCTGAATATCAGCTCGACGATCCTCGCCCATGGTGGAAACCTGGGGACTTCTTCACCAACGAGGAGATGCGTCAGCACCTCATGACCAGCAAAAATGATGCGTCCAAGTCCAAGATCGCGGACATCCTTCAGGACAAGGGCTTTGCTCAGATCTCCAAGCCCCAGTACCTCGAGCGCATCCGACAGAACCTGATCAACTATCAGCTCCTCAAGACCAAGATCCTTGAACAACCTCTGGCCATCATGTTGCTCTACTGCACCCCCGCAAAGGAGAGAGGGCTTATCCCGAAGCTCCTTGGCACGCGTATGGAGGATCTCCAGATGCGCTGTGTGCAAGCGCTCCAGCGTCAGAACCCCACGGTTCCCATGTGGTCGCTTTACTCGCTGCCACGTGAAGCCAACAACATCTCAACGTTCTTCCTTGCTCGTGCAGATCAGCTGGAAGTGTCGGCCAGTGGAGATCTTATTCGCGGTCCTCTTGACCGCGCCAGAGTCAAGGTTCTTCAGGAAGATACAGGCCAACAAACGCTCTTCTTTGACACCGATCTTGTCTCGGGAAAGGAGCGCAAGCGCGCAGATATCTTCATCTCCGTGGAGGTCGATCAGCGCCAACCTGATGCGATGGGTGCCCTGATGCGCGCCATCGAAAAATTCGACGTCGATCGTAATATTTTTGAGCACTTACCACGTGTCTGTGCAGGCATGTTTGCTGCCGCTCAACGCGATCGACGACTGCGCTTCAACTCACCAGGTACGTTTTGGGACACGGACTCGGGCTATCGTGTGTGCCGCATTATTGGCTTTGATCCTGACAATCCCCGTCACCGCAAGCGTGTGCAGGATGCGCGTGATCTGCTTGAAAACTTCATCCTCCATCGCAAGGCCAAGGGCAGAGATGAAAAAGGCAGAAAGGTCGATGTCGAGTGGTGTGGTCCCATCATCGAAGCTCGTCGTGCACGAATCACCCTAACCGTTGAAGAGCGTGAAGGATTGAGCGCACGACATAACTTCCACTCCTGGTCCATCGCCGAGGAGCTCTGGAACATGACCTTGCTTGAGGAAGAAGGTGGTACGCCTTCGTTCACAATCATTGATCAACGCGCCTTCGAACTGGATGCACGCACAAGCGCGCCCTTTAACATCTACTGGACCCTGATTAACAGAGCTTATAACGACCGCATCGCCCCCGATGGAAGTTTTGAGGTGGGCCTGTGGACGCTCTATCTCTGGAGTGGTCTTGAGTCCATCAATCCTCGCCCATTCAGAATTCGTGATCAGCTCCGCGAGGCTCTGGACCTGATGCTTGACCGTGGATTGTTGCTCTCTTGGGAATGCGCTCAACTCAGGCAAAATACGACCATGGATAATCTTCAAAAGGCTCGCCTGCGAGTTGTGTTCTCCGAACAACAACGCCATTCTTTGCCATTGAATCAAGCGCTTGTAAGAGTCTAATATACGATCTCTGGTTGTATAACACGCAACTCTATGTCATGTGATGAAAGTACATCAACATGGTTTGAGAAGATGAAGACAGAGCACATGGGCAACACGTCATCGAGAAACGGGGACATTACAGAGCATCATGATATCTCGATAGAGGCAGACCTCATCGAACCGCTGATACAACAGCTTCAGGCATGTGACTTTGGTTGCGAGCGTTGGTCCAGTAACAGGACGCAGATGCTTGGCTACATGACTCCCGAGGCGCTCTTACTCAGGTTGCAAGAAGGTGAGACGACCTGCCACGCAAATCATGCGTGCTCCTGTATCCTGAATATCATTCACACACTGGATTCATCTGCGCGGGCCGTGCTCTTTCACGGCGTGACGTTCCATACCTCGTTTAGTCTGGAGTTGATGGAGACGCTTCTTCGCGATGAAGAGGTCGACCTCTTTGATGGTTTGCATGAGCTTCAGGAGCACGGGCTGCTTCTGGTACAGCAGGACTCACAGGGGGTGATGCATTGCTGTGTGAACAGGTTGGTGTATGCCGATATCACACGCTACGCCTCAATTTATAGCACTACATTTGGGGTTGATTTCACGCAGCTTTATCACAAGCACGCACGTCTGATGATAAGCCTGTTTGAAGATGACTGGAATACGTTTCAGTTCTTCATCGAGGATGATCCTGTGTATGACAGGATGACACGATATACGTGGGATCTTGAGAACGCGTACCACAGGAGCGTCCAACACGAGTGGTCTCCTGAGGCGGGTTTCTTTGAAGAAGCGCTCGCCCTGAATGCACTTCATGCAGGACAGTGGTCCAGAGCACATGAGTACACCACTGACTGGAGATGTGAGGATGAACACAAGGACGTGTTATTATCTCACAAGGCCCGAGCGTTGACATATCTGTTGATTGTCTCGCGATCGGACCGTCCTGGCCGAGGTTTGCAGCTTGGACGAGCCTGGCTTGACATGCTCGCCTCGGAGAAGCAACAGGAGCATGTGTTGTTTCGGTTGACGTTGATTATTCAGGTCGCCGAAATTGCCTCTCATCTGGAAAATTTTGATGATATTGAGCCGCTGGTTGAACTTGGTCTGGAGTTATGTGACAGGCCCGCCTGGAACCATCAGAAAGCACGACTGTTGTTGATTTGTGGTTTGAAGAGCATCTATGAGCGTGATTGGCCAAGGGCACAGGCGATGGTTCAGGAGGCGGAGCATCTCTTTGCGAGTCTTGAACAGCCACGTTATCTGGGGCTGTCATGTTACCACCTTGGGCATATCTATAAAAACCTCTGGCGAGAGGCCGAGGCGCTCAAAGCGTATGAGGACGCGTTGCTTTATGGTGGGAATGCAGGTGATACACGTGTGCTTGTGAACACCTACAGAGAGCTTGGTTGGATGTGGCTTGATAAGGTCGAGACCACAAAGGCGCTGGCGTGTGTGGAAGCGCTGGAGGAGCTAGCCAGGACACAACCGCGAAGCTCGATTCGAGGTGTGCAGTGCATGTTAAAGGGGCAGTTGTTGATGCAACAGGGTGTGGCCGATCAGGCGCTCGTGGAGCTTGAGACAGCCCGATGGCATCTTGCCGCAAGTCAGCAACAGTACTTGCTTGTGGCCGCGTTGTACTTTGAATTCCTGTGTTACTGGTCACTGGGACACTTGCCACAGGCGCAGGGTTATCTTGAGCTTGGCAAGGGTTTGAGCGAAGAGCTTACGAGTTTGATGGCCAGGACATGTTATGGATG
The DNA here is from genome assembly GCA_950059285.1 of uncultured Pseudomonadota bacterium. GTDB lineage: Bacteria > Myxococcota_A > Bradymonadia > Bradymonadales > Bradymonadaceae > CATLTV01. The sequence goes on from CATLTV010000002.1 coordinate 14,855, forward strand.
TGCGACGATTGCATCACATGTCTGGGAGTCTCGTTATGAAGAGGCGGAGCAAGAGATTAAGGCCCTTGAGGATCTTCATCGCGCAAGTTTAAGCATTGGTTGGCTTGGATGTTTACTTGATGTACATCGCTACTATAAAGATCTTCATAAATATTTGGATATAAAGAAGAAATCATCCAAAAAGGCGAGGGAGCTTGCGTCCGTACTCGTCAAGCAAGGCATCATATTACAGCTTCAGTATAACAAGGGTGGCGTGATCACCGAGTTTAATGGGGAGGTACGTTTTTGCTGGCGTATGATTCAGGCAAAGATCCCCGCAGAGTTAATGTCGATGATCGAGCTTGGTCTACTTGATCCATCCGGAGAGGCCCTGATTCTTGATCGAGGCCAGGGATTATTTCGCGCACCTGAGCAGGGTGTGTGGTGTGATATGAAACGACGCGTCACACCATTCAAGTTATTATGCGCTCTGGTGGATCAGCATATCGAGTCACCAGGAGAGCCGATCGATCCTGCCGACCTGTTTGAAGCCGTGTGGCCAGGAGAGAGCATTCTTCAAGAGTCGGCCCAAAACCGTCTTTATGTGACGATGAACACGCTCCGCAAGGAGGGGCTAAAGGGCTACATTGTCAACTCCTCGGAAGGATACTCGTTGCTTGAGAGCATGAGACTTATCGAGATTTGAACGGCTATCGATAGAATCTTCACCAGATAAGAACAAGATTTCACATGGTGGTGCTCTCTGGAGCAGAGGTTGGACTTATCGTTTAAAAAATTTCAACATGTCAGCCTGTGCGTTGTGTTTTCTTGGATAAAAGGTGAGCTTTTTGGGTGGGTGGAAAGAAAGAATTGACAGAGATTGTGACAAGGATGTAAAAATAATGTGTACGGTTCACATTATTTTCACAGCGAGATGCAGGTCGTTGTACAAGATGATGAAGCCTGGTTGTCACCATGAAAGAGTTCGTTTGCGAGAGCCTGCATTGCATCAAGAAGTTAAGTCATGACATCATCCAAAAAAATGCCCCCATCCGTTATGAGTTCACCTGATAATCAGGAAAAAGAAGTTTCCTCAGACAGTTACTCCAACTGGAGGGAGTACCGAAGGCAGCTTGCCTGGGATATGGTACAGCGAGGCATGGAGCAGAAGACAGTTGCAGAGCTGTTGGATGTGACACAAGCAGCGGTCTCTCAGTGGGTTAAGCGTGCGCGTGAGGAGGGCCGTGCTGCCCTTGAGGCGAAGCCCACGCCTGAGCGAGCCAAGAAACTTGCCAAGGAACATGTAGATAAGCTCGTGGACTGGCTCTCTGAAGGTGCGCAGGCGCATGGATTTGGAGAGCGCTGGACCACCTCAAGCGTGGCTGAACTTATCGAAAATCGCTTTGGTGTGGAGTATCACCCTGCACATGTCTCGAGGATGCTCAAGCAATGGGGTTTTGTGTGGGTGGGCATCTCGGGCTGGGTCGTGATGCAGTAAACCTGGAAAAAGGTTCATTTTAAAATCAAAAAAGTTGCGCAGCGCAACACAGAGTACACTTAATTTTTGAATGCAGTCTGCGCATTTTAAAGCAGACTTTTGTCACAATAATGATGCACCGCATCATCATTGTGACTGGCAGTTCAGCCAGATTTAAAGCGCCAAAAACACATTTTGCCCCTCTTGACACGCGATCCTTTTCGGTACTAATTTCGCGCGCGTCCAATTCGTGTGTTCAGACTCGAATGAATTGTCTATCCAAGGAGCCCAAGTGTCCTCTGTGTTATCTTCATGGCAGCCATCCAGTTCAAGCAAGATCGCGCTTGATCAGGTCGCCCTCTCTGACATCCTCTCCACTACAACTCCACGTCAGCCCTTGCATGTGATTCGTCGTACCTCGGATGGTGCGCGCGGCCTTGCAACTGACGGCCAGATTGGTGCAACACCCTCGGGTGAGTACCAGATGCTTGGTCACCTCTCGGCGATGTATCCCGAGTGGTTGGGAGACAGGAGCTTCTGCGAAACCCATGGCACTCGCTTTGCCTATGTGACAGGCGCCATGGCCAATGGCATCGCTACACCTCGTCTGGTCATCGCCATGGCACGCGCAAAGATGCTGGGCTTCTTTGGCTCCGCAGGACTCTCTTTTGACAGAGTCGAGCAAGGCTTGCAGGTCATTCAGAGCGAACTCAAGGGAAGTGACACCGCCTGGGGCGTGAACCTGATTCACTCTCCTAACGAGCCAAAGCTTGAGCAACGTGTGGCAGATCTTTACATCCGTCACAGCGTGCCTCGCGTGTCCGCAGCGGCTTACATGAAGCTCTCACCGAGCATTGTACGCTACGCCTACAGCGGATTGACGACGACGCCTCAAGGCGAGATCGTGAGACCTCATAATGTGTTCGCAAAGATTTCACGTACCGAGACTGCACTGCACTTCATGCAGCCTGCTCCCGAGGCGATGCTTCGTAGCCTCGTGCAAGCGAACCTCTTGACTGAGCAGGAAGCAAGGCTTGGTTCCATGCTTCCTGTCGCTGAGGATATCACCGCTGAATCCGATTCGGGCGGTCACACGGATAACAGACCTCTCACAGCGCTCCTTCCCGAGATCATGGCTGCGCGTGACCAGGTTATGAGCACACACAAGTTCACACGTCAGATTCGTGTTGGAGCTGCTGGTGGTATGGGAACACCTGCTGCCGTGGCAGCATCCTACGCCATGGGCGCAGCCTACGTCCTTACAGGTTCTGTCAACCAGGGCGCTGTGGAGAGTGGCTTGAGCGAGGCAGGTCGCAAGATGCTTGCACAGGCGAGCATGACCGATGTCATCATGGCTCCAGCAGCCGACATGTTTGAGCTTGGTGTGGAGGTTCAGGTCCTCAAGCGCGGTACAATGTTTGGTACGCGTGCCAAGAAACTTCATGACATCTACACCACATACAACTCCATTGAAGAGATCCCTGCCAAGGATCGTGAAGCGCTCGAAAAGCGCGTCCTTGGAGCCAAGATCGACGATATCTGGCAAGAAACCTACGCGTTCTGGAGTCGTCGAGATCAGGAAGAAGCCGAGCGTGCGCTTGAAGACCCTCGTCACAAGATGGCGCTCATCTTCAGGTGGTATCTTGGCAAGGCGAGCAAGTGGGCCATTGATGGAACCCCCGAACGCGCCTTTGATTACCAGATCTGGTGTGGTCCCGCGATGGGAGCCTTTAACACATGGGTCAAGGACTCGTTCCTTGAGCCTGTCGAAGCTCGCTCCGCAGTGCAAATTGCACTCAACCTGCTTGAGGGCGCGACATACATCACCCGAGCACAGCAACTTCGTGCGCTCGGTGTGCCCGTGCCTTCTGCTGCATTTAACTTTAAACCTCGCAAACTCTCACTGTAGTTTCGTTGGTTTTTCATCAAGATAGAAACGTTCTCAGGCCCAGGAGGAGGCGAGGATGAACATGTTCATCCTCGCCTCCTCCGAGGCATAAATACTCAGGATTCATTTCAAGGAAAAAGTCTATGTCTTCGAAGTACCCTCTTGTTGCCATCGTTGGTGCAGGTGCGCTGTTCCCCGGTTCTCTTACAGAAGGTCGCTTCTGGCAAAACATTCTGGAAGGTAACGACCTCCTCAGTGAAGTGCCAGAGACACACTGGCTTCTGGACGATTACTACGATCCAGATCCCCGCACTCCTGACCGCACCTATGCAAATCGCGGTGGCTTCTTGCCTGAAGTGGACTTCTCCCCCATGGACTTTGGTGTTCCTCCAAACATCATCCCTGCGACAGACACAGCGCAGCTCCTTGCATTGAACATCGCCAAGCGCGTCCTTGAAGACGCTGCTCAGGGTGACTTCTCCCACATGAACCGTGACAAGATCAGCGTCGTGCTCGGTGTCGCCAGCGCCACCGAACTTGTCGGTCACATGTCTGGCCGCTTGCAGCGCCCTGTCTGGGAACGCGCCTTGAAAAACATTGGCTTGAACCAAGATCAGGTCCAGGCATTCAGCGATGAAATCAGCGCCTCCTACACCGAGTGGCAAGAGTCCACCTTCCCTGGCCTCCTTGGAAACGTGGTCGCAGGTCGTATCGCCAACAGGCTTGACCTCGGTGGTACAAACTGTGTGGTTGACGCTGCATGTGCATCCTCACTGGCTGCGCTCGAGATCGGTCTCAACGAGCTTTACCTTGGCCAGTCCGACATGGTCATTACAGGTGGTGTGGATACACTCAACGACATCCTGATGTTCATGTGCTTTAGCCGCACCACAGCGCTCTCCCCTTCTGGTGACTGTCGTCCATTCTCGGACCAGGCAGATGGCACCATGCTCGGCGAGGGCATCGGTATGTTTGCGCTTAAGCGTCTTGAGGATGCAGAGCGTGATGGTGACAAGATCTACGCTGTGATTCAGGGTCTTGGTTCATCCTCCGATGGTCGCGCCAAGAGCATCTATGCTCCCGTGTCAAGCGGTCAGGCCAAAGCTCTCAGGCGCGCTTACGAGCACGCAGGCTATGGTCCCGAGACTGTGGAGCTTGTGGAAGCACACGGTACAGGTACAAAAGCAGGTGATGCTGCTGAAGTGGGCGGTCTGAAGATCGTGTTCGACGATGAGAACAACCGCAAGGACCGTCAGTGGTGTGCGCTTGGTTCTGTGAAGTCTCAGATTGGTCACACCAAGGCAAGCGCAGGTTCTGCTGGTCTGTTCAAGGTGGCCATGGCGCTTCACCACAAGGTCATTCCTCCCACCATCAAGGTCGACAATCCAAACTCCATGCTCGACCTTGAAAACAGCCCCTTCTACATTTCTACTGCAGCGCGCCCCTGGATTCGCTCCTCGGACCACCCTCGTCGCGCATCGGTCAGCTCCTTTGGCTTCGGTGGCACAAACTTCCACGTCGCACTTCAGGAGTATGACGGTCCTGGTAAAAAAGCTGAAAAACTCAGAATTCAACCTTCTGAGCTCTTCACATGGTCCAGCGCATCGGCCGCCGAGCTTCGTACACAATTGCTCAGCTCCATCGATGCGCTCTCCAAGCATCCAGAGCATGACCTCTTCCAGTTCCTCGCTTACAGCAGCCTCCAGAGCTACGATGCGAAGAACCCCGCGCGCCTTGCCATCGTCGCAGAAGATGCGGCTGACCTGACCAAGAAGCTCAAGCTTATCTGTGACCACCTCCAGAAAGCGCCCGAGCGTGCATACACCACACCAAATGGTGTTCATTATGGCTTTGACCAGAAAGCAGGTCAGGTTGCCTTCCTCTTCCCTGGCCAGGGAAGCCAATACATCAACATGGGCAACCAGCTCGCCATTCACTTTGATCAGGCACGTAAGGTCTGGGACATGGCCGCTGATATGGAACTTGATCCCGAGGTCAAGCTTCATAACGTGGTGTTCCCTCCCACACCATTTAGTGACGAGACGAAACAAAAACAGCTCGACACACTCACCGCAACAGAGTGGGCACAACCTGCAATTGGTACAACTAGCCTTGCTGTGTTGACCTTGCTTGACAGCCTTGGCATCAAGCCAAGCTGCGTGGGTGGTCACAGCTTTGGTGAGGTCACCTCCATGTTCGCCGCGGGCGTCGTGGATCAGGATAGCTTCCTTGCCATCGCACGTAAGCGCGGCGAACTCATGGCTGCTGCAAGCGAACTTGATGGCTCCATGACCGCAGTTGTGGCTGAGGTTGATGTTGTGCGCGAACACCTCGAGTCCTGGGGACTTGATGTGGTTGTGGCAAACCATAACAGCCCAACACAGGTCGTGATCTCTGGTGCAACAGATGCCATCGAAGCTGCCGAGTCCAAGCTTCAAGAAGCTGGCCTCAAGTTCAAGCGTCTCAAGGTCGCCACCGCGTTCCACTCACCTCTTGTCAGTGAGTCCAGCGGTCCATTCAAGTCCTTCCTTGATGGACTTGAGTTTGGCACCCCCGAGATGCCTATTTACTCCAACGCCAACGCTGCACCTTACAGTAGTGACGCTGAAGAGATCCGCAGCACGCTCGCCAATCAGATCGCCCAGCCTGTGCGCTTCGTTGAGCAGCTTGAAGACATGTACAACTCTGGCGTCAGAACCTTCATCGAGGTTGGCCCCGAGGCTGTCCTGACAAACCTTGTCGGACGTACACTCAAGCACGATGATGTCCTCGCAGTCTCCACAGACCGCAAGGGCAAGCACAGCGTTGATAGCTTCTACGCTGCACTCGCTCAGCTTGTGGCACGTGGCCTTGATATGGACTTCTCCATGTTGTGGGAAGGTTACCGACTTCCTGTCGATCCTCGCACACTCAAGAAGGCTCCATTCCAGATCACGCTCAATGGTGCAAACTACGGCAAACCATCTCCTTACCGCGAGCCAGGCGACTCCGCCAAACAGGTCGCAATCGAGATGAACACCACCAAGGAAGTTGAAAAGATCGTCGAAGTTCCTGTGGAAGTTGTCGTCGAGAAAATCGTTGAAGTTCCTGTCGAGGTTCCAGTGCACGTTCAGGGCAATGCCACCCAGGCACCTGTGTCTGTATCTGCACAGCCCACCTACCAGACACAGTCCGCTCCCGCAGCGCCTGCTGCTGACTGGTTGTACGCCATGGACCGCATGCAACAGGAAACAGCTCAGGCACAGGTGGAATACCAACGCATGATGGCCGAGGCTCACGCCACGTTCCTGCGCACTGCTGAACAGTCCATGCAGCACATTCTTGGACAGGGTGCATCACAACCTGCCGTGACCTATCAGCAACCTGCTGCGCCTTCTTCCACATTTGTAGAGCCACAGGTGACATCACCGCTTTCCAGCATGAGAAATGGTGCAAATGGTGCGTACACCACAACCACACAGTCATTTGTTGCCCCCGAGGTTCTTGCTCAACAAACAACCTCCAAGCCTGCTGTGATGGAAGCCAGAGCGCCTGTCGCGCCCAAGGTTTCAAGACCTGCGCCCAAGAAGCCAGCTCCTGCGCCAAAAGCACCAGTAGCACAGCCAGCTCCTCAGGCTACACAGGCCCCTGCTGCTGACCTGACCAACACCATGCTCGATGTGGTCGCTGAGAAGACAGGTTACCCCGTGGAAATGCTTGAGCTCTCAATGGAGCTTGAAGCCGACCTCGGCATCGATTCCATCAAGCGCGTTGAGATTTTGTCAGCAATGCAGGAAAAAGTACCTGGATTGCCTGAAGTGGAAACCTCCAAGATGGCGTCACTTGTGACGCTTCAGGAAATCGTCGATTACATGACCTCTCTCATGGGGAGTGCCGCACCTGCCGCCACAACAACCGTTGCACCAGCAGCACCTGTTGCGGCAGCCCCTGCTGCTCCCAGTGTAGACCTTGTGCCCGTAATGATGAACGTGGTGGCCGAAAAAACAGGCTACCCCGCAGAAATGCTCGACCTCTCAATGGAGCTTGAAGCCGACCTCGGCATCGATTCCATCAAGCGCGTTGAGATTTTGTCAGCAATGCAAGAGCGCGTTCCAGGTCTTCCCGAGGTGGAAACCTCCAAGATGGCGTCACTTGTAACGCTTCAGGAAATCGTTGACTACATGTCCTCCCTGATGGGTGCTGCACCTGCAACAGCGACCGCTACACCACAGGCTGCGCCTGCTGCGCCAGCAGCACCAAGCGTGGACCTTGTGCCTGTAATGATGAACGTGGTGGCCGAAAAAACAGGTTACCCCGCAGAGATGCTCGACCTCTCAATGGAGCTTGAAGCCGACCTCGGCATCGATTCCATCAAGCGCGTTGAGATTCTCTCGGCGATGCAAGAGCGCGTTCCAGGATTGCCCGAGGTAGAAACTTCCAAGATGGCGTCACTTGTGACGCTTCAGGAAATCGTTGACTACATGTCTTCCCTGATGGGTGCTGCTGCACAGCCTGCTCCCCAGACAATGCAGAACGAGTTTCATCGCGGTGAAGTGACTCAGCTTGTCGATCCTCCAACCTTCGAGTCCGAAGTCATCAGCGATGATGTCGCACGTTACGAAGTACACCTTGTGGATGCGCCTGCGCGTCAGCTTGCAGTGTCAGGTCTTACAAGTATTCGCACCGTCGAAATCATCTCGGATGGTACAGGCGTGGCACAGGCGCTCTCGATGGAGCTTGAAGCACGTGGCATTCAGGGCCTTGTCGTGGACAACGCGGATAGCCTCACAGGAACAGCTCAGATGGTGATCTACCTTGGTGGATTGACACCAGCGATCACCTTTGAAGACGCTGTCGCCATCAACCGTGAAGCCTTCAAAGCTGCAACAACCATGGCCGAGAAGTTCTCCACCGAACGTGGAATCTTTGTCACTGTGCAAGACACAGGCGGAGACTTTGGCATGAGCGGTGCCAAGACACGCGCATGGCTTGGTGGCCTTGCTGCTCTCGTCAAAACAGCTCAAAAAGAGTGGACACTCTCCACAGCACGCGCCATCGACATTGAGCGAGGTGAGAGATTGCCAGGCGACATCGCCAGGGCAATCGCCGATGAACTCTGGCAAGGTGGTGCAGAGGTTGAGGTCGCTCTTGACGCACAGGGCAACCGTCGCACACTCGCAGCCATCCCCACCAAGGTTGGTCTGAGTGGTCGCTCCATCAACAAGTCCTCCGTGATCGTGGTCTCGGGTGGTGCACGTGGTGTGACAGCTGCAAGCATCATCGAGCTGGCACGTCAGACCAGAGCGAGCTTCGTACTCCTTGGAAGAACACAACTCTCCGAAGAACCTGCTGTGTTTGCAGGCAAAGAAACTGATGCTGAGCTTAAACGAGCTGCGCTCGAAGAAGCCAAGCAAAAAGGCGAGAAGATCTCTCCCAAGGACTTGAACTACAGAGTCTATCGCGTCAAGGCTGACCGTGAAGTGCGTCAGACGCTCGCCGATCTAAACGCGGCTGGCTCCAACGCCAAATACGTCTCTGTGGATGTGCGTAACGCTGCTGCCCTTGATGAAATCTTCCAGGATGTGCGCAACGAATGGGGACACATCACAGGTATTGTCCATGGTGCAGGCGTGCTCGCTGATGCATTCCTGACCAAAAAGACCGTCGATAACTTCGACCACGTCTTTGGCACCAAGATCATGGGTCTCAAGGCTCTGCTTGAAGCCACAAGCACAGATGACCTTGAAGTTGTCTGCCTCTTCTCCTCCGTCGCTGCACGCACAGGTAACGCTGGTCAGGCCGATTACGCCATGGCCAACGAAGTCCTTAACCGTGTCGCTGCTGAACTCACCCGCGCTCATGCTGGCTGTCACGTCAAGAGCCTTGGTTGGGGTCCATGGGAAGGTGGTATGGTGACACCCGAGCTCAAAGCCCTCTTTGAGCAACGTGGTGTGGCACTCATCCCTGTCGACGCAGGCGCTCGCGCCTTCGCTGCTGAAATGCTTGAGGACTCCTCCGAGAGCGCTGTGGAAGTTGTCCTCGGTGGTGGTGTGGTTCATGGTGGTCTTAACAGTCAGCTCCCCTCCGAAGGTAGCATGACCACCACCTTGAATATCTCACACGACTCCCACGCGTACCTTGAAGATCACACCATCCAGGGCAAGGTTGTCCTCCCTGTGGTAATGGGACTTGAGTGGTTCACACGTGCAGCACAGTCTTCTCAGCCAAACAGCACACTCAGAAGCGTGCGCGGACTCAAGGTCCTCAAGGGCGTTGCTCTTGGTAACTTCAACTCCTCGGGCGATGTCTTTGGCATCGAGCTTCAGCGTCAACCCGAAGGATTTGTGAGCGCCAAACTCAACGACCGCGCAGGCGTCAAGCGTTACGAAGCCGAGGTTGAACTTGGCGACGAGGCCCCCGAAGTGGCTCCATTTACAGGTCTTCAACAACCTCTCGAGGAGTCACCATGGCAAAGCACAGACACCATCTACGCGGATGACACTCTGTTCCATGGTCCAGTGTTTCAAGTGGTTGAAAACATTGAAGGATTCTCTGATGAAGGTGCGCGAGCAACGCTCGGCGGACTCACCACAAAGAATCTTGCAAGCGACGCATGGATGACCGATGCCCTCCTCCTTGATGGCTGTCTGCAAATCGCATTGCTCTGGGGCCTTCGCGTCAGCAAGGGACAGTCCTTGCCCATGCGTGTCTCCCAGATCAACTTCTACCAGAACGTGACAGAGGGTCCATTCACCTGTGAGCTCGTGGGTCAGCAACACAGTGCACAACGCACTGTGTCCAACATCCGCGTCACAGATGCACAACAGAACCCGGTCTGCGATCTCATCGGTGTAGAAATGTACGTCGTTCCTGGCGGTACATCCTCCAAGTAACCCGTTGAGTTCTTTTACCCCTGGCAAGAAGTGAGAGAGGTGTTTTTACACCTCTCTCACACCTCTCTTCTCCCAACCTGTTAAGAAATTCATGAAAACATCATCTACTGGTACTTCCGTCGAGCCCTTCTCACCCATCGCCGTGGTGGGTCAAGGGTGTGTCCTCCCTGGCGCGCATAGCCCCGAGCAGCTCTGGGATCTGGTTGTCCACCACAAGGACATGTTAGGAGTCCCTCCAGAACATTACTGGGGAGTTGAGCCCGATCGCGTGGCCACCTCACCTGATCAACCAAGTGGTGACCATACATGGTCCGCCAAGGGTGGCTATGTTCGAGGGTTTGAACAGGTATTTGATGCAACAAAGTTTCAAATCGATGCCTCACTCATCATGCAGCTCGATCCGCTCTTCCAGTGGACGCTTGAAGCTGCACGACAGGCATGGGAAGGCGCAGGTTACTCCACACAGTCCGAGATTCCTCGCGCTGGTGTGATCCTCGGTAACTTGAGCTACCCCACACGCGCCCTCTCCGACTTCGCCCTCGAAGTCTGGCAGCACGGCACCGCTTCAAAAACGCTCGCCTACAACCGCTACATGTCTGGCCTCCCTGCTCAGATTGTCGCCAACGCGCTCGGCGCTCGCGGCGAGGCATTTTGCCTGGATGCAGCATGCGCGTCATCACTGTACGCGATCAAGCTTGCGAGCGAAAAACTTCAAGATAATCAAGCAGATGTGATGCTTGTTGGTGGTGTAAACCACGCCGATGACCTCTTCCTTCACATCGGATTCTGTGCTCTCAAAGCGATGAGTCGTACAGGTCAGAGCCGCCCCTTCCATAGCGGTGCAGATGGCCTTGTCCCCGCTGAAGGCGCAGGCTTTGTCGTGCTGAAACGACTTGAGGATGCCATCCGCGATGGAAACTCCATCCTCGGCGTCATTCGCGGCGTGGGCCTCTCCAATGATGGTCGTGGTCGTGGCATGCTCACTCCTTCTCAGGATGGCCAGTACCGTGCCATGATGCAGGCATACCAGATGTCTGGCTTGCAGCCAGAAGACATCTCCATGATCGAGTGCCACGCCACAGGAACTCCTCTTGGCGATGCCACCGAACTCAGAAGTATGGCCACCATCTTCGAGGAGAGTAACAAGACATCTGGTCAACAGGTTCCCATTGGCTCCTTGAAGTCAAACCTTGGCCACCTGATTACAGCCTCTGGTGTGGCGGGTCTGCTCAAGGTCCTCTCAGCCATGAAGCACAAACAAAGACCACCCACAATTCATGTCGATGAACCTGTCGACTGGCTTGATACAACTCCATTCAGGCTCCTCACCGAAGTTGAGCCATGGGAAAGCGATGGCCCTCGTCGTGCCGCCATTAATAACTTTGGCTTTGGTGGTAACAACGCACACCTCCTTGTGGAGGAATGGACCGAGCAAAGTTTCTCATTGCCTCCTGCAAAGCCAGCGCTCAAACCAAAGGTCGCGGTCGTCGCCATGAGCGCCATGGTCTCAAACATCAAGGACGCTGATGCCCTTCGCCATCAGCTCATGTTTGCGCCCTCCGACGACCTCTCCATCAAGGCGATGGAAGAGATCGAGTTTGATATTACCCAGCTCAAGTTCCCACCCAACGATCTTGTGCACACGCTGCCTCAACAGCTGCTCTCGCTTAAAACAGCGATGCAACTTTCTGAAAAGATTGATGAATTGCCAGGTCAAAGCACAGGCATTTATATGGGAATGCAGTGCGATACCGAGATCGCACGCTATGGTGCACGCTGGCGTATGGCAAACCTCGACGCAAGCGATGAGGGCATTCAGCCCGAACGTGATAAGATCATTCAGTCCCTTGAAGCAGCAGGCGTCCTTGGCACCATGCCAAACATCGTCGCCAACCGCATGAACTCACAGTTCAACCTGCTTGGCCCAAGCTACACCGTCTCCTCCGAGGAGGCCAGTGGACTTGTCGCCCTCAAACTCGCCATGCGCGCACTGCTTCACAACGACCTTGATGCTGCCATCGTCGGTGCCGCCGACCTCTGCGCCGACCCCGTGCACGAAGAAGCTGCCCGTCAGGTCCTTGATGCAAAATATCATCAGGGTGGTGATGTTGGTATCATCCTCATCCTCAAGCGTCTTGATGATGCCATTCGCGATGGAGACACCATCCTCGCCACACTCGATCCTTCCGATGATACCGAGTCTTACACACAAAACCTCGGCTCCGAGGAAGGTGCCGTGGACCTGACCACACGTTTTGGTCACGCACACGCAGCGAGCGGTCTCTTGCACCTTGGCGTCGCGGCGCTCTGCACATCACACAACGCAGTGCTCTCACACGACCCAACGCTTGCACCCACACCAAACCTTGAGAGTGAACACCACATCAAGGTGACAGCAACACCGCTGCTTGGTAACCCCGTGGAGCTTGCCGTACAGCGCCATCAGGGTTCAACACCTAGCGCAGATACACACGCACCAATGCTGCACCTGTTCTCGGCCAACAGCATCGATGCACTCAAGCAAGCCGTGGCAAATAAAACAATTGGGCACAATGATGGTCCATTTAGACTTGCCGTGTTGTGTGAAAAAACACAGTTAGATCAGAAACTTGAAGAGGTTCTTTCGACGTTCGACGCGCTTGTGCAAAAGCAGTCAACACAGAGGATCGTCTCCCTCAATGACGACATCTTCTTCTCATCCACACCCATCGAGGGCGAGACATCGTTCGTCTTCACTGGCCCAGCGGGTGCATACAAGGGGATGGGACGTGAGCTTCTGCTCTCAAACCCACAGCTCCTTGAACCACTCCACCAGCAGTTTGGAAACATGCAGCAGGCCGTTGGCTGGATTTATGATCCACAGGCCGAGGACCAGCGCCCACCAGTCGATAAGCTCTGGGGCTCATCGTTCCTCTGTCAGGTTCACGCTCAGCTTACACGCCAGCAACTCAAGATCCCTACCCAGTCCGCCATCGGCTTCTGCTCTGGTGAGACAAACGCGCTCTTTGCCATGGGTGCCTGGTATGGCCTTGAGCAAATGCATGCGGACATCAACACACGCGGCGTCTTTGATCAGGCGCTCGGTGGACACTTCGAGGTCTTGCAGCAGGATGAAGCCTGGCCAAAAACCGAGAGCGGCGAGAGCGCACCATGGCAAACATGGAGAGCTCTCTGTGATGAAGAAGAACTCAAAGCTGCCATTGAAGATGAGCCAAACCTTTACCTGACCATTATCAGCGCTCCTGGTGATTGTGTCATGGCTGGTGATATCAGCGCGGCACAACGTGTCATGGACAGGCTTGGCGCACATCGCTTCAGAGAGCTTGGCTACAATCTCGTGATGCATGCTCCCAAGGCGCTCGGATTTAAATCATCCTGGTATGACCTTCACCATCGCCCCACCACTGCGGTCGATGGCGTCAGGTTCTACACCAATGCGTCTTGCTCAAGTTACGAGGCCACCTCGGACAACGCCGCTAACGCGCTCACATCACAGGCCATGACCACCGTGGATTTCCCCGCGCTGGTACAAAAAGCCTACGATGATGGCGTGCGTATCTTCATTGAGCACGGCCCGCTGGCGGGTTGTAGCAAGTGGATCTCCAAGACCCTCAAGGATCAACCTCACCTCGCTGTGTCCCTTGATGCGCACGGTAAGAGTGATGTGCTTCACATCTCACAGACGCTGGCCCAACTCTTTGTTGCAGGTGTTGACGCAGACTGGTCCGCATGGAGCCAGACCGCACAACCACAACCAGCGAAGAAGCAAAAACGTCAGATCTGCAAGAGCTACCCTGCGCACCTCCCTGCCGTGACCATCTCGCGGGACCCCATGCAGCACGTCCAGAAATCAAACTCTGCACATGCCACGTCCACGATTTCACCACAGCGTGCCAGCGCGTCACTCTCACAATCCGCACCCATGGAGCAGGACCATGACATCATGATTCCTCCTCCCGAGCTGCCCCCTGTGAGCCTCGACCACAGCCTTATACGTGCACAGGTGAACGCCAATGTGACCCCATACAGGTTAGTTCCTCCGCACGAGGCTACTGTACAGGCACCAGCACAGACGGCTCCACAGGCCACGCAGCGCGCTCAGAGGCCGCAGGCCCAGCAACCCGTACGTGAAGTAAGAAGACAACAAGAACAAAAAATCTCTGGATCAGGCCGTGCATTGTCACGACAGGTCCAGCCCACAAAGGCTCCTCAAAGAGAGTTCGTGATGACCAACAAGAAAACCTCACAACATCCACAAACCCCACAGGTGAGCGACGCACCACAGGCCAATTCGCCTTCTGCGGTCGCGGCAAAACACTTTGAGCAGCTCTCAAAACTCCACCAGGAGTTCCTTGAGAAACAGGCCCAGATCCAGCAAGAATTCTTGCAAGCTCGTGGCCGCATTCTTGAGCAAATCTCACAGGCTCAGCATGGACAGGTACAACAACCTCAGCCTGCGCCCGCAAAACAGCCTCTCTCCTTGCCCGTTGCACAGGTCGCAACCGCAGCGCTCATCTCCAGCGTAGCAAAACAAGCGCCTCGTCATGATGATGTGGCGCTCTCCAAACCACTCTTTGCGCCCACATCCACATCCTTCACAGGGACACACACCACAGAGGGCGCGCTCCCCACGTTGTCTCAGAAATCACACGTTGAAGAGGCGCGCGCAAAGCATGCAGGGGCCTCTGTAAAACCTGCTGCTGCGACAAAGACCTCCAAAAAGGTTGAAGCAAAGACTCTGAAAACAAAGAGTATTTCAAAAGCTCCAGCGGTTTCTGCGCCTGCGCCAAAAAGCCTCAAGGCACCCAAAAAAGGTGCGCCCAAGAGCGCCACGGCGAACATGCAAAAGCATGATATTATCCCCAGCGCACAGAAGCCAAAGCCCGTCGGTCCTACCTACAACTATGACCAGATCGCGATCCATGCTTCGGGCAAAATCTCCGAGATCTTTGGCTCTCCCTTTGAGCAACAGGACGACTGGAAGGTTCAGGTCCGTATGCCCGAGCCCCCTCTTCTGCTCTGCCATCGCGTGACAGGCATCGATTGTCAGAAAGGTGTCGTGGGCACAGGTAGTCTCTGGTGCGAATCCGATATCCCCGAGGATGCATGGTATCTTAATGAGGGCCGCATGCCTGTGGGTATCATGATCGAGTCAGGTCAGGCTGACCTTATGCTCATCTCCTACATGGGCGCTGACTTCGAGAACAAGGGCGACCGCGTCTACCGATTGCTTGGTTGCGAGCTCATGTTCCATGGCGGTCTTGCGCAGCCTGGTGACATCCTCAAATACGACATTCACATCGATGGTCACGCCAAACAGGATGCCATCCGTCTGTTCTTCTTCCACTACGACCTTGAAATTGATGGTAAGGTTCGCCTCAGCGTCAGAAACGGTCAGGCAGGCTTCTTCTCCTACGATGAACTTGCTGAATCCAACGGCGTTCTCTGGGTCCCTGCCGATGAAGATAGAGATGAAATCCTCGCAGCACCCTTTGATGCACACCCACAAATCACATCCAAACGCAGCTTCAGCGCCGAGGAAGTGCAACGCTTCAGCGAGGGCGGCGGTTACGAGGTCTTTGGTAAGGGATTTGAAAAAATCGCTGCTCAAACACGCACACCCTCCATCCAGTCGGACAAGATGAGGTTCATGGATGAGGTCATCGAGTTTGATCCCACGGGCGGACCGTGGAACAGAGGTTACCTCAAGGCAATTCAGAACATCAGCGATGATGACTGGTTCTTTGATGGACACTTCCTTAACGACCCCTGCATGCCTGGCACCCTCATGTTTGAAGGCTGCGTTCAGGTCATGGCCTTCTACATGGCTGCGTGTGGCTGGACCGTTAACCGTGACGGCTGGATCTTTGAACCCGTGCCCTTTGAACGCTACCCACTGCGCTGCCGTGGTCAGGTCGCGCCAGGCGCAAAACAGGTCGTGTATGAGGTCATGGTCCGCGAGGTCCACGATGGCGATATCCCCAAGGTTTACGCAGACTTGATGTGTAGTGTTGATGGACTCAAGGCGTTCCATTGTGGTCGTATGGGCTTGCAGCTCACACCCGATTGGCCGATGGACGGTGAAGCCAAGGCGTTGCTTGATGGTTACGTGGAGCCAAAACCAGTGGCGACCGCAGCGGATGGTCATGCGTTCGATTATGATTCTCTTATTGCCTGTGCCTGGGGACGCCCCACCCGCGCATTCGGTTCGATGTACAAGCCATTTGACTCACATCGCACCGTGGCAAGGCTCCCTGGCCCGCCCTACCACTTCATCTCGCGTGTAACCGAGGTCGATCAGTCCGCTCAGAACGCCATGCGCTCTGGATGCACCATCAAGGTCGAGTACGATGTGCCCGCAGATGCATGGTACTTCAGAGAGAACGGCGCCAAGGTGATGCCTTACGCCGTACTCCTTGAAGCAGCGCTGCAACCTTGCGGCTGGCTTGCAAGTTACGTGGGCTGTGCGCTCACACGTGATGACATCGATCTTGCGTTCCGTAACCTTGATGGTACCACCACACAGTTTATCGAGGTGACCCCCGAGACGGGCTCTATCGAGACACGCACCACGCTCACCAACATCGCTCGCGCAGGTGGTAACATCATCGTCAGCTTCGACGTCGAGATGACAGAGGTGGGTACAGGAAGAAAAGTCCTCACCATGGACACCGTCTTCGGCTTCTTCCCACCCGACTCACTGGCAAACCAGGTTGGGCTCCCCATCAAAGACGAGCACCGCGCACGATTTGATGCAAAAGGTGAGCACATTGAAGATCTTACCGTCCGTCCTGAACAGTACTGCGCCAACTCCTTGCGCATGGCTGAGCCGATGTTGCTGATGCTTGATCGCGTCACCGTCATGGATCGCACAGGCGGCGAACACGGCCTTGGTTTCTACCGCGCCGAGAAAGATGTCGACCCCAACGAGTGGTTCTTCAAGGCTCACTTCTTCCAGGACCCTGTCCAGCCAGGCTCACTTGGCCTTGAAGCCCTCCTGCAATTGCTCCAGTTTGCAATGCTTGAGCAAGACCTCGCCAAGGACATGGAAGCACCTCGTTTTGAAGCAATTGCCCTGAACGAGCCTATCGCATGGAAATACCGTGGTCAGGTGCTTACGCACAACGAAACCATCACAAGTACCCTTGAAATCAAGGAAATTCGTCGCGACGAAGGAGGCATCCTCGCCATTGCTGACGGTTCTCTCTGGGTGGATGGCATGCGCATTTACCAGTCCACCAACATTGGTATGAGGGTCGTGGATCAGGGTCTGATGACCACTGAGACCGATGATTATGTGCTCTCCGAGGTCAGCCTCGCTGAGGACAAGGCAGAGGGTGAAGACGGAAAAAAGCCTGAAGGAGTCAGCCAGCTTTCAAGGGAGTTTACCCTTGATCCCATGGAAGATAGCTGGCTCCTTGATCACTGCCCTACCTACACCGATCCAGCGCTCCCGATGATGAGCATCATTGACCTGCTCGTTGGACAGGCCCAGCAGGCCTACACCAACCGCGTGGTCGTCTCACTGGAGGATGTGAAGCTCAAGAAGTGGGTGATCTTCACCCATAACCAACCTCGTAAGCTTCGCACTTCGTTTGATGCCAACACCCAGGAAGCTGTGCTTGAGCTGTGGTGGGATGCCCCCAATCCAAAGC
This sequence comes from uncultured Pseudomonadota bacterium, assembly GCA_950059285.1. GTDB lineage: Bacteria > Myxococcota_A > Bradymonadia > Bradymonadales > Bradymonadaceae > CATLTV01. The sequence goes on from CATLTV010000002.1 coordinate 32,726, forward strand.
TCTCACGCTACGATGAGGTCGCACGTGGCAAGGTCAAGCTCTCCTCCGAGTGGCCTTCTGACACACCCGAAGCGTTTGAACCGCTGGACGATCCTGCTCAGGTTGAGGACCCTTATCAGTCAGGCGAGCTCTTCCACGGCGAATCGTTTCAGCTTCTGACAGGTGTCTGGAGAGATGAGGTTGGCGCACAAGGTGTGATCGATCTGTCACGTAATGCTGTTCCTGCGTATACGGTTCAGCCAGGTGCGCTTGATGCAGCGTTGCAGATTCTGCCCCATGACAACATGGAGCTGTGGTGGAAAGAGCACGCAGGCGACACCATCGCGTATCCGCACAAGATCGAGTCGATTAACTTCTACAGCCCTACACCACAACAGGGAGAGCTTCGCTCCGAGGTTCGCTTTGTCAGCGGTCAGGAACACACCGTGACCTGTGATGTTCAGGTGTGGAGTGGTGCTCAGCTCTGGATGGCAATGCGTCTGACCGAGATCCTCTTCCCCAAGGGGCCGCTTGGCCGCATGACAGGCCAGGATCGTCAGTCCTTTATCCGTGATTGCCTCCCTACCAAAGGTGCATCGCTTGCCACTCTTGAGGGCAACACAAGCACACTTGATGTGCAGGGTGTGCTCGAGAGCAACTGGTTCAAGGGTACGCTTGAGACACTGTATCATGTGTCAGGTTCACCCACCGAGCTTGCGCTTCAGATCGCTGCCAAGGAGCTTGTCGCAAGCAAACTTGGCGTCCACCCCGAGGCGCTTCAGGTGGACAGCACCTACAATCGCGTCTTCTATCGTGGAAACCCTCTGTTTGGCACACGCTTTGAGTCAAGCTTTGACGAAGATGCAGCCGCCTGGACCGTGACCCTGCCTGATGCAGAAGAAGATGAGGTTAGCCTCGACTTTGATATGGCTTATGTGTCGCAGTGGTGGGCCGACAAGCTTGGTCTCTCCACAGGATGGTTTGGTGATGACCTGTATCGTGGCATGATCGAGCGCTTTGTCCGCCAGATTTCCTTTGAGGATCTTGGTGCGATGCGTGACATCGAAGGGCGCAGCGTACTGTTCCTTGGAAACCACGAGGTTCAGATTGAATCACTCCTGATCACCATTCTTGGTAGTGTGCTGACAGATAGCGTGGTCATCACCATGGCCAACGCCAAGCACGAGAAGGGTTGGGTGGGTCAGCTCATCCGCGATCTGTTCTCTTACCCTGAGTGCGTTGATCCCAAAAACATCGTGTACTTCAACCAGAGTGATCCCGCTTCGATGTTTGATTTGATCGCACACTTCAAGCAGCAGGTGGCCGAGCGTCAGGCGTCGGTGATGGTGCACGCACCAGGCACACGCGCCCGCTCAGCAGGCGAACAGGTAGAACGCATCAGTTCAGCGCTGATCGATATGGCGCTTGACCTGAACCTTGTGATCGTACCCGTGAACTTCTCGGGAGGTTTGCCACATGAGAAGGTCTCCGAGGACAAGCTGGAGTTCCCTTTCCAGCAAACAGGACAGGATTACCGCTTTGGCTCGCCGCTGCTCCCCGAGAAGCTCAAGGAGCTTCCTTATGGTGAGCGTCGTCGTTGTGTGCTTGATGCAATTAACCGCATCGCGCCCACATCCCCTGGCCCAAATCCTCCCGAGCTTGGCTTTGATCAGGAGATTCAGTTCCTTCAGGAAGAGCCACTTAATCTCGACGAGATCAACGCTACCTTGCTCAATATTCTGATGCGCCTTGAGGACGCAGGTTCCGACGTGAAGACGGTCGTGGGCATTGCGCAGCAAGAGGTGCAACCGTTGAGGGAGACATTGCTTGATCGATGGTCAGCATCGATGGCATCACGCTTCTCCTGAGTGGAATTCGAAAAAGAGAAAGAGGGAGGGGAATGTTTTCTTTCAAGTGAAACATTCCCCTCCCTCTTTCTCTTTTTTCTAAAAACCGAAGGATTCAAGAGGAGTTCGGCCATACTTTTATCCAAAAGGTTAAAAATAGAACAATCCCAAGATGTTAGAAATATTTTTAAACTGCTTGAGTGATTGGCTTGAGTGAGGTATGGGCAAGAGACCCCTCGAGGGCACGTAAGGCGCTTATTTAGCGACTAAAAACCTGACTCGGGAGTCAAAAGAATGCTGATTCACGAGTCAAACTTTGACTTACCACAGGTCTGATGTGGTCGCTTTGAATATTATCTCTTAAAGCGAAACATGAGACAGGCAGGCGCGAGGCGCTCTGTTGAGGGTGAGCCAGAATCTGTAAATGAATTTGGACCATTATATTATAGAACTACGATGTGAAGGAGAATACTCATGGCGATTTCAACTACACGCTGGATACCACGAGATGGCATCAAGCCGCTGCGTATGGCAGTTATCAACCGTGGAGAGAGCGCAGTCAGGTTCATGCGAACGGCCCGTGTCTGGAGCCGTCGTCATGATCGACCCATTGAGTTGATCGCGTTCTACACAGAGCCCGATGCAAAAGCCCCATTTGTTCAGATGGCAGACCGCGCCATTTATCTTGGCGACCCCTTTATGGTCGACGCCGAAGGTGTGCGAAAGTCAAGCTACCTTGATGTGGAAGGTCTGGTGGCGCTCTGTAAAGAGAACGACGTCGACACCGTGTGGCCTGGCTGGGGCTTCCTTGGTGAGAGCCCTGAGCTCTCCGAGGCGTGTAAGCGAGAAGGCATCACCTTCATCGGTCCTGATGCAGACGTCATGCGTTTGCTTGGTGACAAGGTTCGCTCCAAGGCATTTGCCGAGGAACACAATGTGCCTGTGAGTCCCTGGTCTGGAAAGGCTATTTCTGATCCTGAAGAAGCACTTCAGGCAGCAGAGCGCATTGGCTTCCCCTTGATTCTCAAAGCTGCCGCAGGTGGTGGTGGTCGTGGTATCCGACTTGTCCGCGAGCCAGGTGAGATCGAGTCCGCCTTCAGAACCGCGACCGCCGAGGCGCTCGCAGCATTTGGTGATGGCGCCGTCTTCATCGAGAAGTTCGTGGAGTCCGCACGTCACGTGGAGGTCCAGATTCTCGCTGACCGTCATGGCACCGTCTGGAGCCTTGGTACACGCGACTGCTCCGTGCAAAGGCGTCACCAGAAGGTGCTTGAAGAGACACCTGCTCCTGCACTTGACCCCGCCGTGGAAGACGCCATCTGTGCTTCCGCACGTCGTATGGCAAAGGCATGTGGTTACCTCGGCGCAGGCACCGCAGAATTCCTCCTCCTCCCCGACAAAAAGACCTTCTATTTCCTTGAGATGAACGCTCGCCTTCAGGTTGAGCACACCATCTCCGAGTGTGTCTTTGGCGTGGACCTTGTGGACGCTCAGATTGACGTTGCTCTTGGGCAGCACCTCCCCGAGGAAGCACCTCAGCGTCGTGGCGCAGCGATCGAAGCACGTCTGAACGCAGAAGAGCCCGACATGGGCTTTGCCCCTGCGGGTGGTCTTATCCGTACCTTTGATTTCCCTGGTGGACCTGGCATCCGTGTGGACGCTGGCTTCCGCGCAGGTGACAGCATCTCTGGCGCGTTTGACTCCAACATTGCCAAGATTATCGCCCAGGGTCGTGACCGCGCCGAGGCGCTTGCTCGCCTTGAACAGGCTCTTCGCGACACACGCGTTGTCATCGAGGGTGGCCTTACAAACCGCGCCATGATTCTCGAAATCCTCACCGAGGATGACTTCATCAACGTGACACACACCACCAAGTGGCTCGACACCTATCTTGGTCGTCGTCCACAGTCTGTGGAGCGCCCTTTCCTTGCACAATCGATGATCGCCGCTGCGTTGTTTGACTTTACAAACCAGCGCGCCGCCGAGCGTCAAGATCTCTTTGCAAATGTTCACGCAGGTAAGCCTCAGCGCCTCAACCCTCCACAACCTGTCACATACAAGTACCTCGTGGATGGTAACCCTCTTGCAATCACCGTCGGCGAGCTTGAGCCCGACCGCTTGCAGGTCCACTGCGATGACTTTGAGACTATCTGCATCGTGGAAGACATCACCGAAGGTTCCGTGACCTTCGTGGCAGGCGACAAGCGCTACACCGCACTTGCTGCACAGGGCGCTGGCTGGATTCAGATCAATACTCATGATGTCAGCCACCGTTTTGAGCGCATCCCCGATGGTTGCATCATGTCCGACATGGCTGCTGTGATCACACAGGTGTGTGTCGAGCCAGGCCAGATCGTGCACCGTGGTGATCGTCTCCTCACCCTCGAAGTGATGAAGATGGAAATCCATCTCGACGCACCCATGACTGGTATGGTCGATCAAATCCATGTCACCTCTTCAGTTCAGGTTGGACCTGGCGAGCCATTGCTTGACCTTGCGCCCGTGAGTGAAGCTACGGATGAAGCTGACCCGATTGAAGATATCCACATCGAATTTGAAGGTGAGCAGAAGCAGGCATCACATGCGCAGATCATCCGTGCTGGTATCCTTGGCTACGATGTCACCGAGCAGCAGCTCAAGACCTCTCTTGATGCGCTCGCAAAAGATAGCTCCATTCTCTCCATGGATGCGTTGCTTGATGTCATGGAAGCTCTCATCATCCAACATGACCTCTTCCTCGAGGCTCCTTACGATGATGGCTTGAACGACGCCCGCGAATCCAGCGCTGCACAAACCATGTGGTTCCTGTTGCATCGTCGTTTTGATTCAAGTCGTTTGAGCGCCGTGGTCGAAGCTCGTTTGCACACCTTGTGCGCCTTGCATCAGGTGGACGTCGATCATCCTGTCCAGCTTGAAGATGCATTGTTCCGCTTGCTTCAGACACATCTTCGTGATGCAAAGCGTCAGCACGCATTCTCGGTCTTCCTCGATGACATGCTCTCCATGTGGGAGTCTGGCGAAATGACTCAGGAGCACATCGAGCGTGCGATTCCTCAGCTTGATCGCCTTGTGGAAATCTCCACACAAAAAGGTACACACGAGCTGACACTGCGAGCACAACACATTGCGCACCGTTTGCGTGGCTTTGCTGACCCTGCAAGCGTGGAAAACGTGGAAGAAACCGCAGAAGGTCAAGAGAGCGATACACCATTGCTTGACCTTGCGCTTGAGCACACCGCGACACTCCGTGAGTTTGAAATCAAGCCTCTGCCTCGCGTTGTGAATCATCACGCACGCTGTGCTCTTGCTGTGGCTCATGAAGATGAGACAGACCGTCGCATCCTCGCCGTGGGCGCGCTCACCAAGTTTGAGCCTACACAACAGGATGACGGTTCATGGCACTGTCCACATGTCCATGCGCTCCTTCGTGAGAGCATCGATGAGCTCCGTCAAACCTTGCTTGACCACCGTCACGAAGGCCCATGGCACTGGAACCGCATCACACTCTTTGTGGCTCCTGAACTGACCGTGGACGCCAAGCAGATGATGAACGTGTTCAACAGCCTCGACACCAAGGAGATGACATCTCTTGAGCTTGAGAACCTTGTGATCGTGCACCCTCCACGCAGCAACAACGATGGCTGGAAGATCGAACTCACACCATCACACGCATGGAATGGCAAGACCACAATTCAACTCAGCGCCATTGATAATGCTGTCATTCAGAACCTCTCCAAGGATGACCAGCGCATCATCAAGGCACGTCGTCGTCGTCAGCTTACACCAGAGCAACTTGTGTCACTGATGTCTTCCACCACAGAGGCGGGCGTTACAGGTCAGGGTACATTCATTGAGTATGACCTCGATGCAGATTACAACCGCGTCAAGGTCGGTCAGGGCCGCCATCCTGGCGAGCGTAGCGCAAACCTGATGATTGGTGTGATGAACCATCCTCACGCACGCTTTGACAAGGGCCTTGAGCGCGTTGTCATCGTGGGTGACCTGACACGCACCATGGGCTCGCTCTCCGAGCCCGAGTGTCGCCGTGTGAATGCAGCCATCGAGCTTGCTGAAGAAAAAGGTCTCCCCGTCGAGTGGATTTCATTCTCCTCTGGCGCCAAGATCTCCTTTGATTCTGGTACAGAGAACCTCGACTGGACCGCGCGTACATTGCGCAAAATCATCGAGTTCACTGAAAACGGCGGCACCATTCATGTGCTCGTTGACGGTGCATGCGTCGGTGCTCAGTCCTACTGGAACGCTGAAGCCACCATGCTCAGTCACTGTAAAGGTGCACTGTTCATGACACCTCGCGGTTACATGATCCTCACAGGTAAGAGAGCGCTTGAGCACTCTGGCTGTGTCTCTGGTTCAAGCAACGAGGCCATTGGTGGTCTTCCCATCATGGCTCCAAACGGCGAAGCGCAGTACATCGCGCCGAACCTCGCAGAAGCCTACAACATGTTGCTTCGTCACTACGAAGTGACCTACATCGAGCCAGGCAACGTCTACACCAAAAAGGTCCAGACCAAGGACCCCATCGATCGCGACGTCACCAAGCAGCCTTACACAGGTCAGATTGGCGACTTCAAGAAAATTGGTGAGATCTTCTCCAACGACACCAACCCAGGTCGCAAGAAAGCGTTTGATATCAGGACGGTGATGACCACCGTACTTGACCAGGACATCAAGCCTCTTGAGCGCTGGAGCGAGGTTGAAGGTGGTGAGTCCGCAGTGGTCTTCCACGGTCAGCTTGGCGGCCAGCCCGTTTGTATGATTGGTATTGAGTCCATGCAGGTTCAACGTAAAGGTCTGAGCCCCACACACGGTCCATCCTCATGGACAAGTGGTACGCTCTACCCCGAGTCCTCTCGCAAGGTCTCTCGTGCCATCAACGCTGCTAGCGGTGTCAAGCCCGTCGTCGTGCTCGCCAACCTCTCTGGCTTCGATGGCTCCCCCGAGTCATTGCGCAACCGCCAGCTTGAGTTTGGTGCCGAGATTGGTCGCTCCGTGGTTAACTTCGATGGACCGATCATCTTCTGTGTCATCTCTCGCTACCATGGTGGTGCATACGTGGTCTTCTCACAGGGCCTGAACGAAAGGCTTGAGTCCTACGCTCTTGAAGGCACCTACGCCAGCGTGATTGGTGGTGGTCCTGCTGCGGCAGTGGTCTTCCCTCGCATGGTCAAGAAGCGCGTGGAGAAAGATCAGCGCATCATCGACGCCAAGCAGAAGCTTGGACTTGGTCAGCTCACCGAGCTTGACTTTGAACGCGTCCACCGTGCGGTGCACGCCGAGATGCAGAGCCAGGTCGCCAAGGAGTTTGACGAAATCCACACCGTGCAGCGTGCACGCGACGTGGGCAGCCTCTCTGGCATCATGGACCCCACCAAGCTGCGTCCGTTCCTCTGTGAGCGTACACACCAGGCTGTGGAGTCTTTCCTGAGCACACAAAAATAGTGTGAGATCTTGAATCATTGCTCGGCGTGAGTCATTTTAGGATCGGTCAAGGATCCTGAAGGCGAAGGGGCGGCTCCTTTTCTAGAAAAGGAGCCGCCCCTTCGCCTTCAGGATCCTGTAAACGCACATGTTATGACGAGTTAGAAGCCTCGCAGGTGCGAATGAAAAGTACTTTTGAATCAAGGAGATAAACCCATGATGGACACTGTAATCCTCCCTTTGACAGGAGGCGTCTTGATCGGGCTAGCCAGCGCCATGGTCATGATTTGGAATGGTCGTATTGCAGGCATCAGCGGCATTGTGGAGGGAGTTATATCACCCCGCTTTGCCGACGATAAACCTGTCGATTTCATGTGGAAGACATGGTTTCTGGTAGGTCTCATCGTGATGGGTGGGATTCTTTTGATCGTGCGCCCGGAGAGCTTTCCAACCACGATGCCACGCTCGACCGTGGCGATTGCCATTGCGGGTTTATTGGTTGGTTTTGGGACACGACTTGGGTCAGGGTGCACCAGTGGTCACGGGGTCTGTGGCATGAGCCGTTTTTCGACGCGCTCGATCGTGGCGACGCTGACATTTATGGCCACAGGAGGAATCACGGTCGCTGTGATTCGACACCTGTTGGGAGGGAGTGTCTAGGATGTCTACACGAATAAACAACAAGGAGTCGACCAACAAGCAAGCGCAATATGCGGTGTCCTTTGTGGCAGGTCTTATCTTCTCGCTTGGACTTGGGATCAGTGGGATGACCTTACCCGAGAAGGTGATTGGCTTTCTCGATGTGACAGGAGACTGGGACGGATCGCTTGCGTTTGTCATGGGTGGTGCTGTGGTCGTGTATGCGATCGCCTACCGTATGGTAATCAAAATGGAGCGACCTCGTTATGCGGTGAAATTTCATATACCCAGACGCAAAGATATTGATGCTCGATTGCTGGTTGGTGCGGGATTGTTTGGCGTGGGTTGGGGGTTAGGAGGATTCTGCCCAGGACCAGCGCTTGTCAGTTTATCAGCGGGTTTTGCGGGCGTATGGGACATTGTCATTTTTGTTGCATTTATGATGATTGGAATGTGGCTCTTCCGCATTGTTGATGGTATCCTCTCCAAGACTCCCTGAGAGTCAGGTCACATCATTTATCGCAGAACTTGTGAGGCTCTCTTTTGAGAGCCTCTTCACACATTGGAGGCGTTATGCCCCAACAAAGGTGGCTTGCAGAGCTCCAGCGTTACCACGTCATGGATGCCTCTCGACAGGAGCTTCTGAACGCTCTTGGACTACTTTACAATTACATGCCCGGTTGTGCGAAGCTCCTGGATGAAGATGCATTTCTTCTCTCCATGGGTCAGAGAGGCTTTGAGCTCATGGAGGTTGAGGACTTTGAACCGCTGCGTGGCGTATGCTGGTTGGATGTGTGGAGAGGAAACTACCGCCAGCGTGCAGATCGAGCGTTCAAGGAAGCTAAACAGGGTGGGATTGGAGAGTTTGAGGGGTATGCCCCCACGACACAGGGGACTCCCAAGTGGTGGCGAGTAACGATCCTGAAGGTCGCCATGTCGGGTAAGCCGTTGTATTTTGCGCTCTCGCAGGATATTACCAGTGAACGCGCGCAGCTCTTCTGGGAAGGGGATCACTCACTTGGCAACCAGCAAAGTAGTGAGGGCGGATTTGATGATAAAATCTATTCATTTCAGATGGATAATGAAGGCATTGTCAACGCGATCACAGAAGATGCCGAACGTAAGCTTCAGCTTCATCAGGGTGATTCCTTCATGGACAGGCTCCTTGCATCCACTTATGCAGAGCTTGAACAGGAGCAGGAGGAGCACACACAGATCAAGCGAGATCTTATTCTTGTGCAGCTCCCTGGCAAACCACACATGCACGCCATGCTTCATATGCAAGCGGTGCTCTCCATCGAGGGGGAGCACGTGGGCTGGCATGTAGAGCTGACCGATTTGAAGAACAGAGAGAGCCTCAAGCATGAGCTTGAGCAGCTTTATAACATCACACCAGGCATGGTCTTTGTGCTTGATAAACAGGGGCGTGTCACCAACTGCAACCCTTCTGTGCTCCATGCATTTGACTGCACAATGCACGAGCTTCTCAAGAAGTCTTTCAGGGATTTCCTCACTGAAGATAGCGTCAAGACATTGCTTGGTGATGAGCATGTCTACCCCACGGCGGCCACAGTACGCGCGCAGTTTAAGCAATGTACGGATCAGGATGACCCTCGCTGGTACATGCTCTCCATCGCCAACGATGAGAACTCACGCTACGTGTACATCTACGCCACAGATATCACCGAGCAGAAAGAAGCTGAAGATGCCTTGAACCTGGCCAACAAGTCTCTGACACAACACAATCAGTACCTTGATATGCTGCGCCAGATTAGTCATCACAACTTGCAGGAGCCTGTGCGCAAGATCGCGCTCTACAGCGACTTCCTTGTGCAAAATCTCAATGCAGTCAGCGACCACATTGATGAGAGCAGGCTCAAACGCATCAGGCAGAGCATTCATGCTCTCAGTCGCATTCAAAAAGAGATGCATGTTCAGCTCAAGGCATTGCTGAAGTATGTGGACACCTCCCAGGATAGCGTCGCCCTCAAACCATGTCCCATGGAGTCAATTTACAAGAGCATCAAGGAGTCTTACCAACTGGAACTCATGGAAGACCCCTTCGAGCTCGAGTGTCATGCACCTGATGACTTGACGATCGGTTGTGATCAAGATCTCGTGACAAGTATGGTGATGTATATCATTGATAATTCAATGAAATTTAAAAGCACGGAGGTGGTTGTTAACGCTGCACCTGATGACTCAGGTCACGTTGTACTCACCATCAGAGACAACGGAATCGGTGTGGAGGAGCGTCACCTGGAACGTATCACCATGCCCTTCCAACAACTCGATCAGAAATCTGAGGGTTCGGGGATGGGCCTTGCGCTCGCCAAGAAAATAGCCGAAAATCACGGCGCAACGTTGTCATGTCATAGCGCAGGCCCCAATACAGGGCTTGAGGTCAAGATCACGTTTCCTCCCCAAGTTTTGATAGAGTAAGTTAACATAATAAAAGGACAGCTGTGTTAAAGAGGTGTCGAATCCTGTTTGTTTTTGGAACGCGTCCCGAGCTCATAAAACTCCAGAGCATCTGGGACGCGCTACAACACTCGCCACTGCATGACCAGGTGGAAGTCTACTTCACAGGTCAGCACCAGGATCTGGTCGACTATCAACAAGCACGCAAGATCCCCTTCCCTCTTCACCTCCCTAAACAGGGCGTAAAGCGTGGCCTCTCCCTGAACGCGCTACTCTCTCAATTCCTGCAAGATCTCGACTATCAACTTGAACGATTAAACCCAGAAATTGTTATTATTCAAGGAGATACGACGTCTGCCGTCGCAGGTGCCCTGGCGAGCTTTCACCGCCAGATTCCAGTTGCCCATGTGGAAGCAGGCTTGCGCACACCATCTATTCAGGAGCCCTTCCCCGAGGAGGCAAACCGCCGCCTCATCTCTCAACTTGCAAGCATGCACTTTGCGCCCACCTCGCAGGCAGAACAGAACTTGCTGGATGAAGGGATCTCTCCGCAAGACATCCTCGTCACTGGCAACACAGGCGTGGATCATATCCTTCAACACACCGACTCTTCAGAAGCTTTAACTACGGCTGATCACGAAGTTATGCGCAAGCTTGAGGTTGCCATGACGCCCCAAAAGCGCATGGTGCTCATGACGCTGCATCGTCGCGAAAATATGAATCATCTTGAGTCTTTACTCGAGACACTCGCAGCGCTTGTGACAAAGTACCCACAGTATCATTTTGTCTGGCCGCGCCACCCCAACCCCACGATCATGAAGACCTCCTCCGAGCAACTTGGAGGACACGCTCAATTTACGTTACTCCCCTTTGTATCACATGCACTGTGCTTGAACCTGTTGCAGCGCGCGGCGCTGGTGATGACAGACTCTGGAGGTTTACAGGAAGAAGCCATCACATGGGGTAAGCCCTTGCTCGTGATGCGACAGCACACAGATCGTCCCGAAGGATTGACACAAGGTGCGCCCGTGTACATGCCGCAAGAGTGTGAAGATGTGGAAGGAGGGTTTGTAGCCAACACCATGCAGATACTTGAGCAACTGCTCCAGGAGCTCCCCCCTGCTCAGGAGATATCACGCGATGTGTATGGTGATGGCACCGCAGGTCAACGCATTGCCAAAGCGCTCGGACGCATGTTGACCTGCGTGTGAGCCGTCAGATGAGCGCTCAGGCCTGAGCCAGGAGGTTCATGGCGTTCATACTTGCCTGTGCTCGTATCATGCCGAAATTATTTGAGAAATCACAATACCATACAGCGATTTTGCGAAGCTCCCCGCCCAGAGGCAAGATAAAGCACATGGTCTGCGAGTCAAAGATGTAGAACTCCTCGTAGCGATCGTGTTGTGCAAGCGTGAGGTACATCTGATCCATGGCTGAACGCATGGCACGGATGTTACTCTTGTGATGCGCAAAGTGTTGCATTTTTGCGTTGGTAGAGTCCGTCACATAGCCTTCCCAGAAGTCCTGATTGTGTTGAGAGGCTTCCGGGATGTTGTACAACATGACCATGTTGCAGCCCGGGACGTCCTTGGCGAGCGCCTTGATTCTGTTGCTTGGCTCAACAAAGCTCTGCATATCAGAGCTCAGTGTGTCCTCCACAGGAGCCTGAAACGCCTGTGGTGTGGTGTTATTCTTGTATTGTTGTGTCAAGCTCAATGCCTGGCCAATGATGCGAGGCATATGGCTTTGAGGATAGCACTGTGTGTTGATGAAGTCCTTGTCCTGGAACAACATGGTGAAGTGCTGTTGTGAGAGCGCCGCAAACATGAGGCCCCCCGAGGTAAAACCACAGGAGCGCATCAATTGTCTGGAGGCATTTCCAAGAAGTGTGTTCTGTGTAGCAGAGCTCAAACTATGATCGGTCTCTTTTGTATGATCGATGAGCGCGTCAAATGGATGTAGTGGTTCGATATGATGTAGTAACCAGCTCTCCGCCTTGAACTTTTTGGCCAGACGCGTGAACGCCTGGGACGAGAGCGTGTCATGAACCTGCTCATTTGAATCCTGAAAGACGAACAAATCAAGCAAGTTAAAGGTTATGGGTTGTACAGATGGAGTGGTGCACGAGACCTCTTCAAGAGGCAAAACACGGCTGAGGTTCACGCGTGCAGCGGTGCTGAACAACCTGAGCATACGCTCCATCAAGGCGCGCCGCTCCTGATCATCAAGCTCGAAGCTGGCGCTGATCAGGATGTTGTACTTGAGCTCATTGGCCAGGCCATCGTGCGTATGTTGTGTCAATTCATGACGAATACGATCGCACAAGGCAGGCTGTTCTTTTTTGAGCTGGGTATCAAGGAAGGGTTTGCCTGTGACGCGCAACGCCAGGCTAATCTTGCCATCAATGACAAGAAGCTCCATCGGGCTCTTCCCTTCCCCCACAGGAAGTCGAATCAGGTGCGCACCTTCAAGCTGTTCAATGGCAAGAAACCACAATAAAAGCTGGCGTCGAATGTTTTTGCGCTCAAGCTGTTCCTCAACCTCGACCCCCTGATCGGTTGCAGGCTGTGCTTTGGTGGTCTCTAACATCTCATCCAGAAGTTCGTCGAAGAACTCCTCGACATCCTCTGGGATGATGTCGGCCTCGGAAAATGGACGGTGATACCTGTCTGTACTCTCCCTCCCACCAAATCCTTCATACAGATCCTGGCTCTTGACCGCCATATACTCACCTGACTCCTCCATGACTTTTTGCATCTTGGAGAGCGCAGGAAGGCCCATCTGAGTGTCTGTTTTCTTCGAAATCTCACCCTCTTCCAAAAGCTTGTCCCATACATCTGAGATGTCATCACTTTCGCTCATCGTTATTCTCGTCCTGGGGCTAGGGTTGGAATCACTTGTTGTGAATTCCATTCTATCATGTGTCTTGTTGAAATGATAGCGCCTGAAGTACTCTACATGGCTTTTATCTCGCTTTTTCTGCATGTCTTGTCCCAGGGTTTTTTCGAATACAAATGGTGCAGTTTTGATATTTTTCAAAACAGTGATTACATGTGTTGTTTCAACTAGAAGATACATATCGTACGCGATTTTTTCATCGACTCAAGTAAACAATCGCATTACTTCTTTGTTTGTTTTTTATTTTGCTTAGTGTTAAAGTGACATTATGTGGCACACTCATAAACATTTACACACTCAAAAATTCCAAAAATTCCAAAATCATCATGCATAAAATCCCCTACTCCAAACCCTGGCTTACTTCCGATGAGGAACGCGCCACTGCACACACCATCTCATCAGGACGACTCATCCTTGGTCCTGAAGTCCGCGCCTTTGAAACCTCTCTGGCAACCTTCACAGGCCGACAACGCGCGGTCGCTGTCACAAGCGGTACTACCGCCCTTCAGCTCGCGCTCCATGCTCTCGGTGTTAATCAGCACTACAGTGTCCTTGTCCCCGCTTACACCTGGGTCGCGACCTGGAACGTGGTCCACTGGCTTGGCGCTGAACCTGTCATGATTGATGTCGACCCCTCCACCTTCTGTATCGATCCCAACGACTTTGAACGTGCACTCGCTTCATGCTCTCGTACACATCGTGCCATCCTCCCTGTCCATATGTTCGGCTTTCGCGTCGATCCAACCTGGCTTGATGCCATGGTCCATCGTCATAACCTTACCCTCGTGGGTGATGGCTGCTGCGCCTTTGGTGGTGAACATCAAGGGCTTCGCTGTGGTGCATGGACTCCTGTTGAATGCCTCTCCTTTCATCCTCGTAAGGTGATTACCACAGGTGAAGGTGGTGCCATCCTGACCGATGATCATGAGCTTGCGGATCGTCTTGAACGTCTGCGTGATCATGGCGCGCATCGCTCTCGAGAACAACGCCGCCAGACGACTCAGGGCGGTTTGATGACACCCGAGTTTCCCGAGCCTGGTCACAACTTTCGAATGACCGAAATGCAAGGCGCTCTTGGTCGTGTCCAGATGGAGCGCGTACACACCCTCATTCAGGCCCGAAAAACAGTCGCCTCTCGTTATGATGAACTTATCGCTGCACAGATCCCCTGGTTAAAACTCCCTCCTGGTCAACACGACCCCGGGCGAGTGCTTACATTCTATCCTGTTCAACTCCAGATTCCCGAGGCGTCTCCTACGCAAATACTCGCCATGAAAACACACCTCGTAACATTTATGGCATCACATGGCATCGCCGTAAGAACTCCCATGATTGATCTTGTAAATCAACCGTTTACGCGTGAGTCTGCGAAAGGTTACGACTTCCCCGGCGCGCAACACACATTCCTCCACACCCTTGGTCTCCCCTTCTTCCCTCAGATGACTCGGGAACAATCCGAGACAGTGGTGCAAAAACTTGCGGAATTCACCCCCACACTTCATGCCCTCCTCAAGTCAGGAGCATCATCATGAATCCACACAATGCACGTGCATTCAAACTCGCACGACAAACGCCCCACACCTTTACCATTCAGTATCCTCCCTCGCGGGCCTATTTCCAACAACGCTTTCAGCGCCCCGAAATCAAGGATGCGACGCCATGGCTTCTGTCAGATCTTGCGGAGCGCCACCACGCCCTCCTCTATGTCCACGTCCCCTTCTGTGCTCAGCGCTGCTTTTACTGTAACTTTGCGGTCGACCTTCGCAAAAATGAAGACCTCCATCAACGTTATATCAAGGCCCTCACCACACAGAGCGCGCGCTTGCTTGAGCGCTGGCCATCTCAAACCAAACTCAAGGGCATTGATATTGGTGGTGGTACACCCACACAGATTCATATCAACCTCCTTGAGACGTTGATGCGCGCGCTCCAACCCTGGATGAGCCGTTGCACACCCGATGCGCAGTGCTCCATTGAGACCACGCCACGGGTGGCTGCTCATGAGCCAGATAAACTTGCGCTACTTCACAATCATGGCATCCAGCGCGTCTCCATTGGCATTCAAAGCACCAACGACGAGACGCTCAAGCATGTGAACAGGCGACAACAACGCTCCCTTGCGCAACAGGCCCTGCATAATCTTACACACGCAGGTTTTGAACGGGTCAGCGTGGATCTTGTGTTTGGCCTGCCAGACCAGAGCACCGAGGCGTTCCTTCAGGATCTGGATCGCGTGATTGGTTCTGGTGTGGATGCCATTACAATCTATGACTGTTTGTATCGTGGTGAGGGCCGTATTTTGCCTGGATTATCAGATGAAATGCGCCCCGAGGTCGCCCATTATCATCGCATGTACGATGCTGCATTTGAACGCCTTACGACCAGCGGCTTCCATGGACAGTACGGTGGCGTGAACTTCAGCCGTCATCCTGATGAATATGGTACTTCATCCTACTTCACACATCGCCTGCTTCATGGTCAGACCTATGTGGGACTTGGCAATTATGCGTCTAGCCTGACCCGAGAGGGCAAGTGGTGGTTTGCGCCCTACGAGGTCGATGATTACATCGACGCTATACACGCCTCACAGGAGGTGGTGTTGCCCGTCTCTGGCAGCGCTTATGAGCTTCCGTGGCAGGAACATGCTGCCAAGTTCATTCTGGCGAACCTCAACTTTGGAAAGATTCAACTCGATGATTTTAAAGTTATTTTTGGCAGAGATTTCATGGATTGCTACGCATCTCAGGTCGAGGAGATGCTCCAGAGAGGTTGGGTTACATTCTCCGCAGATAAGACCGCACTTCATGTACAACAGGGACAGTTTCCTGCGCTTTACTTCTGCCGAGCGCTCTTCTACAGCACTGAAGCGCTCCAGTGGGTCGAGTCTCATATGGAGCTATGTGCCGTGTAATGCCAAACACACGTTACGATTTTATATTGATGTTTCTCAAGGGTCGGAGCATACAATAGGAGCGCCTTGATAGTTTATCCTGGTGTTTCTTCAATGGACCACACATGTTTTCGGACTCGGGAGCTGCCATATATACCCTCGGCGTGGGAAGTTTGAGCCGCGAGCATCTCGTGCGCTGGCTTATGTGTCGAGAAGTCGAGTATGTCATTGATACTCGGAGTCCTCCCTATGCATTTGATCGTCAGGATTTTTTCCCCGATGAGTTTGCACAGTTTCTGATGGCACAGCAGATGAAGTACCTGGACCTCCATAAAAACCTTGGAGACCGTCCCAGTGATATAAGTCTTCACACAGGTATCAACCGCATCGATTACAGAAGATATCTCAAGCGAACCTATGCTATAGCAGGAGTGAGCCGCATCGCGCTCGCCTTTACCATGGGATGCAGGGTATGCGTGCTTGGACGAGAGGGAAACCCCGTGTACGCTCACCACGCGCGACTGATAGGTCAAGCCTTGCACAACAAAGGTATTGGTGTAAGACACCTTACGCACATGGGGAATCGATTGATTAGCCACAAGTCACTCATTCAAATGATCCACATTCAGGGTGATTCGGTACACTTCTCCCCTCCCCAGTAAGTTTGATTTTCGATAAACGTCTAAAAGTATAAGAAACAATATTTTATCAAGATAAAGCGAGCGTTAGTATGTTTTTGACCTCGGGACAGAGGAGAAAATACCTCGATGTGTTGCATGACCTGATTCATGATTATCGTCTGCAAGATGCGTTGTTACGCCCTGTGAAAAACGCATCTGCGTTGCCTGGCCTGTCAAATGATGTCGTGCGCGAAATCCAGAAGACACACATGGATATTGATCGCTTGCTCTTCTACCTCGCAGAGAGCAGCGATGTATCCACGCTCGACTTCCAGCTCCTCTGGAGCTTTGCACATACCGAGATCTGGATTGTGCGTCGTCGACTCGATCGCGAAAATCTGTTGCGACGTGGCACACGTATCAAGTCCATTAAAAAGGGGATGTCTCGCGAAGATCTTGAAGCGTGGGCGTTGTCTCACAACATCAGCACCTGGCTTGATACGCCTCTTGCGACGTTCACGGGCATGTCAGAATATGTAGGGCATTTGACTCAATTTGATAGTGAAACCAATGTCTTGTGGGTGTGTGTGGCTGACATGTTATGTGAGGAGCGCCTCTTTACGCTCAAGCACACGCTCCAGAAATGGTTTCTTAAGAACACCACGCAACGCCTGGAAGAGCTCGCAAGTAAAGCCGCAAAAAAACACAAACACACGCCCGACAAGATCGAAAAAGACCTTGAGACCTGGAAACCTGCCGAGGCATGTGTGGAACCCCTGTTTGAGAGGTTGACCGAGCAGCTACACCTCCAGCTTCAGGATACATCCCCCACCAAGCAAAGTTTTGCTGAGGCCCATGACCTCACCATGGACAGCATGTGGGGTAAACTCCAGGAGCAACGTAAAGTCCCCTCAGAGTGTGGCATGTCCAGAGATGGCACAACCGTGGAGCTTGACCTTCAGGACCCCAAGTTTTCGGTCATGTGTAACTGTCCTCATAACCCACACCGTGCATGCCCTACAAAGCTCTCAGCGCTCTATCACATGCTCAATCTGGTGCGAGAGCATAAACAGGGCCGCTCTCCCGAGGAAGAACAGCTCTACAAGGGGATCAAGGAGACGCTGATATCGCCGCTCTGGCAACGTCAGATCGATTTCCTGCTTGAACAACTTGAACCTAAACCTCTGATCCCCGAAGAGCTCTCTGGTATGCCATGCTGGATTGGCTGGTGTATCAAGGAAACACCTCAACAGACCCTCTCGCTGTATCCTGCCCTGATGCGCCACAAGAAGCGAGGCAATGGTGTGATGAGCAAGGCGTTCAAGCCCACAGAAGCACACCTTGAGGAGATTGAAGACCAGGCCGAGGTTGAGCGCCTTAGACGATGGATGCTCATTCAAAACTCCACGCATCAATCCACCGATGAAGAGCGCATGATCCTCGACATCGCCAACCACAAGCACCTTTATCTTCACACCACCATGACACACCCCTGTCGTGTGCGTGTGGAAGAGATCAAGGTCCAGGTCGCACGTAACGCAGATGACGCCATGGAGATGGCCTTTGTCGCAGGTGATCATACACTTGATGAATTTGAGGTCCACGACCTCGCATGGGCGATGCGACACAAGCCATACAAGCTTATTCAACTCAGAGTGTATGATGATCACGGTGAAATCCTCTTCTACAGAGCCTCTCAAAAGACGTTGAAATTAATGGAGGTTCTCCCATCAAGAAAGATGAATTTACCCATTAAATCAGTAAGTTATTTGCTTGATAATTTGAGCAAACGTCCCGTGGCACAGGAGAGCATCGAGCTTGATCAGGGGTTGCGTGGCAAGAAGGTCAAGGGAGAGCATAACCTGATCATCAGGCTGTCCATGGTACGAGGTGTGTTGAGCATCGCGCTGCGAGCGCAACCTCTGGAAGGTGGTGTCACACATCATCCAGGCGGTGGTCCCACCATGATTTACACAGTACGCGATGGAGAGGCGCTGTATACTGAGCGAGACTTGCCCAAAGAAGTCAAGAAGGCCAAGAAGCTTATTCGTAAGCTTGATCTTGATTACAGCGCAGGCGACCTCATGGCCTGGGATGAAACAGAGCCCGAGTATGCCATTGAGCTTGTAGACCACATCAAGGCTCTCTCCGAACTGGACCCTTCCCTCAAGGTGCTCTGGGATAGCAAGGAGCCACGCATCGTTGGCACAGCCACCAATCAGCAGATGTTCCTCAAGATCTCATTGAAGGACAAGCTCTTTGAGATTGGCGGGCAGCTTGACATTGATGGTGAAAATATACCCGTGTCACAACTCCTTGATGCCGCCAGCGAGCAGCGCCGCTGGATTCAAATCAAGGATGACCACTGGCTCAAGCTTGATGAGAGCCTGCAACAGAGCGTGGACAAGCTGGAGCAGCTCTCCAAACAAAACAGGTATGGTCAGATCTCTATTCTTGCAGCGCCCGTCATCGAGGAGCTCAAGGAGGAGGGTGTGCACATTGATGGGCCTCCCGAGTGGTTTGATTATATCGACCGTATGAAGTCGGCGATGGATGAGGAGGTCGTGATTCCGAAAACCTTGAAGGCCACGCTGCGACCTTATCAGGAGGATGGGGTTCGGTGGTTGTTGAGGTTATCACGATGGTCTCCAGGGGCGTGTCTTGCCGATGATATGGGTCTTGGTAAAACCATTCAGGCGCTTGCCTTGTTGCTTGATCGCAGCGAGCTTGGACCCGCGCTTGTCGTCGCGCCCACCTCACTTGGGTTTAACTGGGAACAGGAAGCACAGAAGTTTGCGCCCTCATTGAACATCATCAGGTTGCGCAGCAAGAGCGATTGTGAGCTCCTTGGTGAGCAATCTCTAAAGAACAAAAAAGATTATAAATCAAATGTTTACATTATGAGTTATGATCTTCTCGCCAGGAACCACGAGCAGCTCCAACACATCTTGTGGCAGACCATGGTCCTTGATGAGTCGCAGGCCATCAAGAACAGCGCGACCAACCGCGCAAGCGCCGTGCATGGTCTTGATGCCAAGTTCAAGCTTGCCCTGACAGGCACGCCGCTTGAGAACCATACAGGAGAGCTGTGGAGCTTGATGCGCGCGATTACTCCAGGTTTGCTCGGTTCACAGGCGCAGTTTCGCAAGAAGTATCAGATCCCCATTGAGCGCGATGAAGATCAACGCGTGCGTCAGATGTTGGCCAGGCTCGTGTCGCCCTTTATCCTCCGTCGCCTCAAGCGAGATGTCGCGCAGGATTTGCCAGAGCGCACGGATATTCGACTTGCCGTGGAGCTTTCATCAGCAGAAAGAAAGCTCTACGATGAGCTGCGACGTGCGGTGCTCTCCAAGATCTCCAAGACGGACAATGCTCCTGGAGCCACACGTGGTACGCAAGAGAACAAGTCACGTTTTGATGTGCTCGCTGCAATTACACGTTTGCGTCAGGCGGCGTGCCATCCTCAGCTTTACCAGCCTCACACGACGACAAAGTCAACCAAGGTGGCGATCCTGAAAGACCACCTTGAGGGTCTTGTCGAAGAGGGCTATGCCGCGCTGGTCTTTAGTCAATTTACGAGTTTGCTTGGGCTCGTCAGGGAGGAGCTTGAGCAGACAGATTTGCGCATTGCATATCTTGATGGGTCACTGTCGGCGGTACAGCGCCAGAAGGTGGTCAGTGATTTTCAGGATGGAAAGTATGATGTGTTCCTGTTGTCCATCAAGGCAGGTGGTGTGGGTCTGAACCTTACGCGCGCCAACACGGTGTTCTTGCTTGATCCGTGGTGGAACCCTGCTGTGGAAGATCAGGCGACGGACAGGGCGCACCGTATTGGTCAGAAGGAGCCCGTCACGGTGTACAGGCTTGTCGCGGAGGGCACGATTGAGGAAGCGATTTATGAGCTTCATGAGGAGAAGCGAGCATTGCTTGATGGTGTGTTGTCAGAGACCGATGCGCAGTCAGGGCGTGCACTGTCCGTGGATGAGTTAAAGGGTTTGATTTTTGGTGAGTAGGTGTGTGTTGGACGCAAAAAAGAGTTCAGGGCGAGTTTGGCCAAAAATCGAAGATTTTTGGCCAAACTCGCCCTGAACTCTTTTTTGCAGCACATGAAATTTATTTCATGTGCATTATCAGTGACATAAGTTCTGTTTATTCAGGGTCTTGCTCATGATCTTGAGCGTCATCAGCGCCAGTGATACGAACTTTATGTGCGCGTGAGAGAAGATCGGTCAGGGGGTCATCGACGTGGTCCCAAAAGGGAGTCATGCCAGCCTGACGCATTTTGCGTTCCCACTCGGGCATATCCTTGGCTTGTTCGGGCTGAAAAGGGTTGCTGCTCTGTGACCTGCTCATGGTGTATCCTTCCTTGGTTTGGAGTCGGTATCAGGACCGTAGAAGAGGAGAATGTTGATGGTGCGTCACATGATCGTGTGCACATGTCAGTGAATGATCCGTCCGTGGATGCGAGCTGACAGCAATCCCATGTGAGCTAATAATCTTCGTGCTCCTGAACAGATCATGACATGATCTGTTCAGAAGAGCTACTGATTTTTTCAGGATTGAAGATTATTCTGGCGGTGTACCCACAACGAGGTAGCGGGTGTCTTCATCGCCAAGTTGCTGGAGTAAATCCTCAGGACTTGCAGCGATGTGCGTGATGTCGTTTTGTCCGCGCGTCCAGACTGCGTAGACAACGAGTTCTTCGCCCACGACCACGTAAGATGGCCCGTAGACATCGCTGCGCTTGATCGAGGCGTGGAGCTGGATGGCACCTGTGAACGCGCGGCTTCCTGTGGGAGCCTGGAGCACGAGGAACCCGCCCATATCAAGGCGTTGCCTGAGCTGTCTGCCAAGGATAATCCAGTCTTCAATGGAATCAGGATGAGCGACGATGACACCAGCAGTGCCTTCAAAGTGTTCCAGACCTGCGAAGCTGATGACCTCGAGCTTGGGGGAGAACCTGGGCGCAGCCTGGCTTGTAGCACCAGCAGCTTTTGTGGGCTTGGAGGGTGTGATCTTGACCTTGACGGTCTTTTTGGCAGGCGCAGCCGCGGCTGTAGCGAGTGCTTTTGCGGGTGTGGCGGTG
This sequence comes from uncultured Pseudomonadota bacterium, assembly GCA_950059285.1. Lineage (GTDB taxonomy): Bacteria > Myxococcota_A > Bradymonadia > Bradymonadales > Bradymonadaceae > CATLTV01. The sequence goes on from CATLTV010000002.1 coordinate 54,545, forward strand.
GGAAGAGGCTTGGAGAGCTCCTTTTTGACCTTCTTCTTGCGCTCTTCTTTTTGTTGTTTGAGGTACGCTCGCGCGCCGACCTTGTCGATATGATACTCATTACCCTGTGCATCAAGACGCACGTTCTGGGACTTGATCTCGCCGTCATCTTCGAGCGTGGAGCGGACCTTGCTGACAAATGGTCTTGAGACGGCACACATGACAGCGAGCTTGTTGTCCGAGAGTTTGATCCACTCGGGGTCCATGAGCGCGCGTGCGACAGCACGTCGCTTGTCGGCGTTGGTGCGTCTTAACCCGTGACGGGAGTTGGCAGACAGTGAGTAGCGAATGGCATCACGCAAGTCACCATCCTCGATGTCGGCCTGAAAGTTTTTGATCTTGAGCCGACGAGCAGCTTCAAGACGGTGGAAACCATCAGCGAGCCAGAGCTTGTTGTTGTCGCGAAAGACCTTGATAGGTTCAAAGGGGCGTCCTTCGAGGTCCTCAACAGGTTGATCCTTGGAGGGCTTTTGCATGCGCTCCATGTATTCTTTGACGGTTGCCTGATCAAGCTCTGCACGTGGCTGTGTACGATCGTCGATGTTAACATCAGAGAGCTTGATGACATCCCAGCGTGGTCGCCTGGAGGAGGATGAATTTTTGCGAATCTTTACGGTCATAGCAGCGTATACCTGAGGTGCTAAATAAGTATGTTTTATAATGCGATACAGCGGGTTTGTTGCAACCCTTGCCAAGGCATTCTGTGCGATATGCGCCTGTACAATGTGCATCACCCTGTGTGGGCGTTGCACGCGGCGCAATGGAAGTCATGAACACGACAAAATAGAAGAGATGGACTGATACATACAGAGTCTTGAAGGGTTCTTGGCCCTCGACATGGTGGATGTCGAGTCTGGCGCGACCTCTGCTCTGGTAATGCTAACCAGCATCATGAGTTAAAGCATGACGAGATAAGGCTCGTCAAGGTTCAGTCACGTTTATCTCTTTGAACTGAATGCATTCAACCCAGTCCAAACACTGTACAGACTCAAACTATACCACGTCGTTTGGCTGCTTGATAGGCTATTTCATACACATTTATCTCGGCATCAAGTCGAATCAACAGTCCTTTGACGCCGCTTAACATCCTGAAATAAGGGAGCGATTCGGCAGGAGGTGCGATCATCAAAAAGCTAGGATGACTCAACATAAAGTGTCGTCCATCCGTCGCTGGAGTCCAGTCCGCAAACTTGAATGGCTCATCGCGCAAGAAGGGTTTGAGCACGATGTCATGGTAGTCTGCAAGGAGCTGTGGGTCGATGTCTGACCACTTGATTCTCTTGGCTCCAAAGCCAAGCTCCTGATACACATCAATCGCTTCCTCGGGTGCATTACGCCAACAGATATCCATCAGCTTTAACATCCCATCAGCAAAGCTTGGCTCAAACTGCTTCACGCTCCCAAAATCAAGGATTGTGAGCGTGCCATCTTCTTCCAGTAAAAAGTTGCCAGGATGTGGGTCTGCATGCAGCTCAAATAACTCGTGAAACATCCATGTATAGGTTTCAACCCATTTGATCAGGTGCGGCTGCCTCTCTTCCCTGGACATCTTCAGCAGCGCAGAATCAAATTTCTCCCCCTCCACATACTCCATCACCAACACGTTCTTTCGTGTCCACTCCATGAACGGTTTGGGCGCACGCACACCCTCACGCTCCGATAAGAGCTCATGAAAGTGCTGTAGTTTACGTGCTTCATCCTCGTAGTCGGCCTCCTGAATGACCGTCTCGCGGATCTCATTCATATACTCGTGCAAGCGCTCCTTCTCCATCACCGCTCGCCCGTAACTCATCATGCCTTCAATGGTTTTGAGATCGCTCTCCAGCGCATCAATCACACCAGGATACTGAATCTTGACGGCGACCTTTTCTCCGCTATCAAGCACGGCATAATGCACCTGACCAATGGAGGCGGCACCAATCGGATCGGGGTTGAACTCGCGAAAAACAAGCTCAATGGGGCGATCAAGCGCCTCTTCGATTTGCTTTTTGACTGTGACATACGTCATCGGTGGTGCGCTGTTCTGCAAGCTTGACAGGTGCTCGCCAAATCCATCAGGCATCAGCTCGGGATCGGCCGAGAGAAGCTGGCCTACTTTCATTGAAGCTCCCTTGAGCTTGCCCAACACCTCGACGATACGCTCCGCGTTGGCTTGATACAAAAGATCCTGTTGCTGCGCATCCTTCTTCGAGATCAGGTTTGTGGCCTTGTGCGCGAGCATGCTTGCTCCCACGCGCGCGCTCATCTTACCGAGGGCAAACATCCTGCCAAATCGAGAGGATGGTACTTCCTCCCCCTTCTCTCCTGCCAACTTTTCCCAATCATCGCTCATGCAGTCATCCTTTTTCACAATTCGTTGCTTCTCCCAAACACTCCGTGTGAGCGGGCCGAAACTGCGCACCACAACTCGAACCTTCAAGTCGAACGTACACCGTATTTTCACCTTCTGTATGATGAACGTATGTATTTCGATGGTGCAGATGGAGAAAACGACTCAGAGCCCGCGCCAATAATCGTCATGCACAAGAAGCTCCTGGCTTGAGGGCTCCAGGTCCACTGAACTCTTTTCTCATCGAAATCACGAAATCATTCGCGCCCAGACCCAAACACAGTTACTCTTATCGATGTAAACCTCCTCCACATCAGGATTAGCATGGCACAGCATCAGCCTAGCACTCGTCACGTCATACAGATACTCAGGGTCACTCCTCTATGGATACTCCTGTCAGGTTGCGGACCTTCCGAAAAGGAGGTTGGTTTACTCATGCTACTGACCATGCCTATCGCCTGGATTGCGAGCAGTGGCATGCTATTTATCGCACAAAAAGTCTCCTACAATAGGTTCATACGCTCCACTGTTGTAAAATACCTGTATCCTGTAATCTCCCTCATCTTGCTTGCGATTAGCGCCGTGATGGTGTTTCGCATAGAACGGTTTGATGCTCCTCTTGCTGGACTTATCAGCGCCATGGTCAGCCTTGGTGTCATCGTTTGGTTTATCTTCTTCTGGCTCCTGATCCTCATTGCTCGTCGACTCTCCAACAACACAGACCTCCTGGACAAACTCCCCGAGCTTGTTGTGCCTTGCCTGGTTGCGACCTACACCCTCTTTGGAGTCCTCCTCCACCTTGAGGTCTATCCAAAGAATGCCAACAGCGTCACCGAGGTCATTGCAATTTTTCTGATTGTTGTGCCCCTGTACGCGGCTATTCCCTTTCAAGTCATACATCTCATCGTGCTCGCGCTCATGTTTCGTGCTCGACGCAAAAACGCCCAATCACAGACCACCATGGAGGACAACACGATCGTGGATGTCTTTACATGAAAGCGCAATATTTGCATTTGTTTCAAAGGTGCGTAAATATTGCGCATGCTACAACACAAGGAGGGTTCAGCTTGAAGTGCTGTATGCCTCAAGATATTGAAGAAATTAAAAAATATGAATCTTATCGTAATCTGGCACATTAATTGTTTACATTACAGAATGTGTCCGATGAATGATATACCTGTGATGTACAGTCACAGGACAACACGCCAGGAGAATGATTATGTCAGAAGCAACCAGCAGTAGTTTTCAAAACGAGGGAATCGTCGACCGCGTCGTTCGCGTCGCTCTCGGTGTTGCCATCTTAAGTCTCATGTTTGTTGGTCCAAAGACCATGTGGGGCCTGATTGGCATCGTGCCTATTCTTACAGGTGTAATTGGCTTTTGCCCCCTTTACAGAGTGCTTGGGTTCTCCACCTGCAAGGGCGGTGATTGTAGCAAAACTGAAGCCTGAGATACTCAAGAACAGCCCAAAAAGCGACGCCATGGGGCTGATTTTACAAGTAAAATCAGCCCCATGGCGTCGCTTTTTGGGCTGTTCTATTTGATCAAAGCTCACCACAACTTTTTTGAACCATCCTGAGTGTCAACACATATATTCCTTGCGTTTACTTTTTTCTCTCGCGTACACTGCGGTCTCGAAATCTGCGGCAAAATGCCAGGATAACTACACAGGAACCTTTCTCTACGAGTTTTTGTTCATGAGTTGTGATCATAAATCTGTCCCTCCATGTCTCCTCCCTGCAATAACCAGGAGACGCTTCCTTAAACAAACTGCCATCACCAGCGCTGCTGTCGCAACGTTGCCTGCCTGCGAGTTCGCCGAGTCCTTTGTTCAAGGTCAGGCGTTCGAGTTCGATATCAACTCTGCAACCTTTGATGCACTCCAAACTGTCGGTCAGGCCGTCGCGTTTGATGCAGGTGAAGGTGAAACAGCTCTCAAAGTCATCCTCGTACGTGTGAGTGATGATGAGGTCGCTGCGTTTGACCGCATCTGTCCTCACGCAAACCTCGATATGGACCCCGAGCTCGCCGCTCCCCTTGGAAATGAATGGCTTCAGGAAGAGCAACAGCTCAAGTGTGGCTGGCATAACTCCAAGTTTGATATCAATGGTGATGTGGTCCCTGGCTCCCCCAGCGCCGATGGCATCAATCGTTATAAGGTCGAGTTTGATCCTGCCACTGGTGTCGGTCAGTGCGATACAAGTGAGGTGGTCTGATGCGTCTTAATCTATCACTTCTCGCACTCTCTTTCTTTGCTATCTTACTTACGCCTGCGCTCGCCACAGCCGTGCCTCGCATGTCTTTGACCGCAGGCACGCCCTGCTCTGCTTGCCATATCAATGGTCAAGGTGGTGGTATGCGTACTGAAATTGGTTGGGGCGCATCTGTGTATACAGGTGCATATATCCCGGAAAAACTTGAGGAAATGGAATCGAACTCGTACTTCGATGGACTCCTCTCCGTCGGTACAGATATCCGCCTGCAAACCTTCCGTGGCTCCGTGGCACCAGGCTCCGATGAGCTCCCCTCTCGTCTGTATCTCCCCATGCAACTTCAGCCCTATATCGCGAGCATCCCCACAGAATGGCTCACGCTCTATGGCTCCTACAACATTGGTCCATCGGTCTTTCGCGGTGATGGCCTCTGTAACCCTGTCTACGCAGGTCAGTCCTGCTTCGAGGCAGCCGCAAAGATTCAGCCAAGCTACACAGCACCTTATGTCCGCGTGGGTAATTTCCAACCCTCCATCGGTGTACGTCACGATGACCACACCATGCTCCTTCGCAATGATGCGGCCTCTCCTCGTACGCCAATTATTGCACCCAATTACGCTGAACTTGGTGCAGAGCTGACATACGTCCCCGCGCACTGGTTCCACACCGATGCAGGTGTCTTCCGCGCAGCGAACCTCTCCGAATCCATTGCCGATGAAGAGGTTGTCGGTAAAAATGACATCGCCTACCTTGGCCGTGTTCAGTTCATGCCTCGCCTTGATGATATTGACCTCGTCTCATGGATTGGTACATCACTCTATGGCGCAGGCTCATTCAAAATGGAGAACTACTTCATCGGTGTGGGTAAGCTTGATACAGCCTCTCTGATGGTCGAGCTCTCACGCAGCACACGTGGTAAAGACAAAGATTACAAAACTTTGAATTTTATGACCAAGCTCGACGTCCCCATTAAAGAGTGGATCGTACTGTCCGGGCGAGTTGAGCAAGGGACAACTCAAAACGCAGGGAACGAGAGTCAAACTCAACAGGCTGTTCTTGGGGTCGAGTTCTTCCCCATTCCTTTTGTTGAGCTAAGACCCGAGTATCGTTACACTCGCACAGGTACATATGCACTGGCGCAATACACGCTTCAAATGCACGTGTTTTATTAGTGCTTGAAACCTTTTGGATTATCGCACATCCTTAGACATGTTCGTTCGATTGATGTGACACACTTTGTGGGCTGATTGCAGCCCACATCCAAACACAACCTTTTTAAGGAGCTTTCCTACAATGAAAACTCAACAAATCATCTCTTCCGCAGCCCTCTCCGCCATGATCCTCTGTGTGGCTTCCACCGCATTTGCTCAGGATCTCGAAGTACTCTCTGGAGAGGCCAAGATGAAGGTCGCAACCAAGAAGAGCAACATCAAGTTTACAAGCGAAGCTCCCGCCGAAAAAATTGAAGGCACCGTCGAGTCAGGCATCAAAGGCGCATTCGTAATCAACGCTGATGACGTGAAGAAAACCAAAGGCGCTATCTCCTTGCCTGTCGAGCAAATGAACACAGGTAACAAACTCCGTGACAAGCACATGCACGGTAAAGACTGGCTCAACGCCAAAAAACACCCCGCCATCACCTTCACCGTGGAAAGCCTCGACAAGGTTGAAATGGGCAAGTCTGACGGTAAAAAGCAGGCATTCAAGGCGGTCGCTGTCGGTAAAGTCAACATCAACGGCGTCGACGCTCCTGCAAAAGCTGGCGTCAAAATCACCGCTCTTGCCAGCGGCAAGATGAAGATCGAAATCGAAAAATTCACCGTCAAGCTCGCTGACCACAAGGTCGCAGGCAAGAAGGGTGTCGTCGGAAACAAAGTCGGCGAGTCCATCGAGATCGAAGGTCTGATCTACGCAGGCAAGTAACGTATTCAACGTATTGGTTTATCGGTCTTTAATCTGACCTTAAAAGCCAACATAACTCCTTTTGTACACAGTTATGTTGGCTTTTTTGTCCCATCTCAAAGGTCTACTGATGAAAATTGCTGGCATCATTCTGCTCATTCTCTCCGCTGCAACCTTCGCCTACTGGGGCGCCACAGGCGCACACTTCATCACCCTCTATGAACAGCCCGAAACATACACGGAAGTGGATGACTTTGGCGATGAAGTCGAAAAGACACGTATGGTGGAAAACTTTCAGTTTGGTCTCAACCCCTCCGAAAAATATTACGATGGTGCGCTCCCCATTGGCGGTACAACAGGCGGTCTTGGCCTGGCTCTGCTCATCGGTGGCATCGTCCTTGGCAAGAAGAAAAAGACAGCCTGAACTACTTCTTTTTTATCTTGTACAACCCACCACATGGAAAAAGCTGCGTGTACTGCACACGCAGCTTTTTCTTGATCAACGCACCCTTGACCTCCTCAAACACCAGCGCCCCCTTCTCTTCACCCTCATACTGGCGTCGATCTTCTTCAGTTTTGAAACTCACACAACCCACCAACACAAGACTCTTGCGTGTGCGTGCAAGTTCCTCAAAAATCCCTTCCATCAAGGCCACAAATATCTCTGCACGCATTCCCCTGAGATCATAACTGAGCACCACCACATCAAAGCCCTCCCGTGCGCGCTCTCCGATGTGTTGGAGCAGTGGCTTGATATCCTCCATGCTCATGTGAACCACATCACAAGCCACTGCTCCAACACATCGAATCACGCTGAGATCTGGCAACCTGTCACGTACCTGCTCCACAGAATCTTCACCATATACCGCCCCCCAACTCTCACATCCCCCCACGTAAAAATAGCTCGCCAAATTTCCTGACCCAAGGTTCAAATCAAGCACTCTCTTTGAACCATCAGGTTGTCCTGCCCTGTAATACATCTCTTCTAGCAACTCATCATATCCACCATATGGGTAGGGATAGGTTGCCTCCTGATGCTTGTCGCTATACACTGCCTTCAAATATTTTAGCGTTGTGTTATCCATTGACCTGACCGTTTTTATCATTATGCCACATCTTCCTGTATTTACTCCCCTTTTCTTGATGAGCCCGCCTCGAAAAGACTGGCACATCAAGGGTCGTGCTAACTTTCGCTCACACTCCATACAACAAGCTGATGCCTCCGTGGCAAGAAAAGAATGGACTGAGCTGGCTGATGCTATCACTCAAGCAGGTGGACAGGTTATTGTCCTCCCTCCTCATCCTGATAAAAATCTTACAGGTTTGATTTATACAGCCGAGGCAGGCCTTCTTGAACAACCTGTGCGTGATACACCTCATTACTTTCTCTCGTTCATGTCACCTCCTCACCGTAAACCTGAGGCGCGTTGGATTGAACATATCGTCTCGCGTTATTATCACTGGACGACCTCCTTTCAAGACAAATACATCTGGGAGGCACAGGGTGATGTGCTCTATCTGGATCACTATCGCACCATCATGACCTATGGCGAGGGTCACTTTGCGCGCACCTCAAAACAAGGCCTGGAACACCTTGCAAGCTCCGTGTCAAAAAGCCATATATTATTGAAATTCAAGGCAGATCCATGGTTTCATGGGAACACCTTTATGAACGTCTACTTCAAGTCAGACATGCCCTGCAAGAAGGTGCTCTTCCTTGCCAAAGACGCGCTAGCCGTTGGCGAGTTCGAACGCCTTGAGCAATGGCTCTTACAACAGGACCGCATCCTTGGTACAGAGACACATATCGAACACATCTCCACCGAAGAAAGCCTCGCCTATGCGACAAACTCCCTCCAGGTTGGAAATACAGTCATCGCCCCCAGGGGCATCTCTCAGCGATGCCAAAATATTTGGTCTTCTCTTGGCTTACACATCATAACACTTGACCTTTCAGAGCTTTTTCTCAAAGGTGGAGGCGCTCCCGTATGTTTGACATGTCGCTTACTTGGCCTTAAACAGGAGCAAATCCCTACAAAGTTCGTATGGCAGGTAGGATCGACCATCTCGGACTTTGAACAACTCATTCATTCTTCCTCCACGAGTCCCTGATGAGCCTCACATTAAACGTTCTTGGTACGCCACTTAAATCATGTTGCACCTCCCCAAAGACAGGATACTACCGTGACGGATTCTGTCGTACCGATGAACAGGATAAAGGTCGCCACGTCATCTGTGCACAGATGACAGATGAGTACCTTCAGTTCTCTCGCGCTCGTGGTAATGACCTCATTACCCCTCGTAAAGAATGGAAGTTTCCAGGTCTGAAAGCAGGTGATTGCTGGTGCCTCTGTGCTCTTCGTTGGAAGGAAGCCTTTGACGCAGGCTGCGCTCCTCCTGTAAACCTTGAAGCAACTCATCAGGTCGCGCTCGAGTACGTTGACCTTGATGACCTGCTCGCACATGCACTCATTCATGATAAACATTGAACTTCCTTTGAGTGCTACAATAGCACTCAAAAGAAGTAATAAGTTTTTGAAATAATTACTAAATAAGCCAAAAAAGCACAGGTATATCTGTATGTCTCGTACACTCCTCCTCACACTACTCGTTTCTCTCGCACTCTCTGCATGCTCAAAAAAAGAGCAGGTCCAGGCAGATGAGCAACCTGCGGAAACCACAACAGCAACAACGGAACCCACAGAAACCGCATCGCAAGAATCCGAGCAAGCCACAACACCCACAGTCTCCGAAGAGGGCACGATCGCCGCACCTGCCAACGTCGAAGCACCTCCTGCTGAAGCAACTGTGACAGACAGCGGACTTGCCACGCTTGTCCTCGCTCCAGGCGATGGCACAATACATCCTGGTCCCACGAGCGTTGTCAGAGTCCACTACACAGGATGGACCACCGACGGCAAAATGTTTGACTCCTCTGTTGTTCGCCAGGAATCCATCAGCTTCCCCCTCAACAAGGTCATTGAAGGCTGGCAAGAAGGTGTCATGCTCATGGTCGAAGGTGAAACGCGTCGTCTCTGGATTCCTCAAGATCTCGCCTACAAGGGACGCGAGGGCGCTCCCAAAGGCATGCTCGTCTTTGATGTCGAACTCATCGCGATTGAATCCCCCTGAAGGTGACACAACATAATGGATTCATCCTCCAAATACCTTTGCATCCATGGCCATTTCTACCAGCCTCCACGCCAGAACCCATGGACCGAACATATCGATGTGCAACCTTCGGCTGCACCCTTTTCAAACTGGAACGCGCGCATCGCACAGGAGTGTTACGGGCCAAATAGTGAAGCTGTCATTCTCAATGAGGATGAGAAAATATCTTATATTACAAACAATTATAAGTATATAAGTTACAACTTCGGCCCCACACTCCTGCGCTGGTTACATCGACATCAGCCGCGCATCTATGCTCAAATCCTTCAGGCAGATCAAGAGTCCCCCATGCTCCGCCCTGCCCTGGCACAGGTATATCACCACCTGATCATGCCTCTTGCCAACACACAGGATAAGGAGACTCAGATCCTCTGGGGCATTCGTGATTTTGAGTTCCGCTTCAATCGCTACCCCGAAGGCATGTGGCTTGCCGAGACTGCTGTGGATCTTGACACGCTCGAACACCTCGCCACACACAACATCAAGTTCACCATTCTTGCCCCCCACCAGGCACGCGCATTTCGCACGCTCGGAGAGCATTCATGGCACCAGGTTGATGATGCACCACATGGCATAGACACATCGGTCCCCTACCTCTGCACGCTCCCCTCTGGTAAGACAATCACGCTCTTCTTTTACAACGGAGAGCTGTCACGCGCAGTGGCCTTTGATAACCTGCTTGATAATGGCGAATCATTTGCCCACCGACTCACCCAACGTGAGGGCTTTACACACATCGCCACGGATGGTGAAAGCTACGGTCACCATCATCGCTTTGGTGAAATGGCACTTGCTTATGCTCTTCATACAATAAAAGAAAATAACCTTTCAAATATAGTGACTTACGCATCATTTTTGGATGCTTTTCCACCGCAACACGAGGTGCAAATCCACGAGAACACCTCCTGGAGCTGTGCCCATGGTATTGAGCGCTGGAGAAGTAACTGTGGATGCCATACGGGAGGTTCGGATTCAGGTGAGTATGACCAGTCCTGGCGAGCACCGCTGAGACAGGCTCTGGACTGGTTGAGAGATGCCTGTAATGAGGTGACCTCAGACTGGATTGCGGCACGTGTACAAAACCCATGGCAAGCCAGAAACGATTTTGTATATGTCCTCCATGGAGAATTATCTCTGACCGAGTTGTTCGACAGATTGCAGCTTATTCAAGACACTCCCCAGACAAGAATCGAGGTTGAGTGGTGGCTTAAACTCCAGGAAAACCTCATGAAAATGTACACCAGTTGTGGGTGGTTTTTTCATGACCTTGCGGGGATCGAGACCATACAAATTCTGCTATATGCTGGACGAGCCATGCAGTTATTTGACATGCAATTTCAGACCTCATTACGCGAGGAGTTTGTAAGCATTTTGAGCGAGGCACATGCTGCGGATGGTCGCTCGGGTGATGTTCTGTTCGCCGAGGAGGTATACCCGTTCATGCTCACACAGGCGGATACATCGTGCACCTCTTCTTCACAACATCTGCTCAATCATCTGGAACACATTCTTCAGACTGATGACCTCACGACACAATTGCAACAGGATGCAGTTGTGCTAATCACGTATCTGAAACGCCAACCTGATGCAGCGCTTTTGAACTGGAGAACATGTCAGCGTGCCTTGCTTGAGCACATGAGGCAAAGAGAGGCAGATAACCTTTCAGATGAAATGATATTTTTGTATGAAAGCCTTGATATTTCAGTGCTTTAGTTTATTTATCTTGTTCAAATACTTCGTGGATATGTTGTAGGATCATGGGGACAAAGCGGTCATCAGTGGAGGCTGTGAAGTGATGGCCATCGAGGATATCGATGGGGATCTGGAACGTCTTTGCAATGTGTTGCATGTGCGGTGTGTAGAGGTCTCGTTGCGTGCTCCAGAAGTGCAGCGGGATATGGTTGTGGATGACTGATTCAAGCTCGGGCATCGGCTCATACAAGGCAGTAAAGCAACGCTGTAGCGCCTTGAAGTTTGATGTCTTGAAGTTAATCCTGGACTCTGACCACAGAGAGTACAGCATTAAAAGCATGACCCCCAGTTGAGAGCCCGTAAAGCGTAAGGGAATGCCACAGTTGTTGGCACCTTTGTGAAGATCAAATCCACCCAATGAGGCACCAAGAATGCGCTCTGGGTGGTTGGCAAGTAATCCACACCCGATCCATGTTCCCATGGAGTAACCTACATAGGCGACCTGTTCGATGTTGAGCTCATCAAGGATGGCGATGACATCAGCGGCACGGTTGACGAGCGCATAACGTTCGGGGTCTCCTGGTGAGCTGCTTTGACCATGACCAATGGATGTGGGGAGGATCACATTGTACTGATGATCGAGTAACTGTTGTAACAACGAGGTATCATCATAACAGCCAGGGTCGGAGCAAAGCGGATGCTGCAAGACAACATATCTGTCTGATGTGCTGGGGAAATAATCAAAGTGTAATGTGGCTCCCCTGTGTTCAATATAAGGCATGTCAAGTGCTCGAAATAGAGTGGTTTATTTGATAAAGTGTCAGGTGATATCCTGACAAAATTCATGCGTGGCATGGTACAGCGATTTCATTTGGTCGAGAGCAAAATAACGACCAGCATGAGAGAGTCCATAGACAAGCCCACATACAATCACACCCGCGATCAGAATCCACAGACCCCAGTGGTCCTGGCCTTTGAGTGAGAGTTGCGAGAACCAGACCATCAATCCACCCAGAGTGAGCATGCCACCCACGGCATACCCTGCCATGAACATGGTCCAGACATTGGATTCTGGACCAAATATAGCACGGATACGCACATGATCATCAACGTTCTCAATCCAGAGCTTGAGCTGTGGTGACCAGAGGTGACGTTCTTTATCCGAGACACGAATTTCGAGCTGTTGACCATAGAAGAGCGTCACCTTGCATTCAGGTGACGTCAATGATTTGTAATGTGTGGTAAGCTGTTCAACAGCATGTTCAAAGGATTCAAAGCGTCTGGTCGAGATCTCGAACCGTGGACGCATACGCATGTCCATGAGGGCCTCTTACTTACATGGTGATGCTATGGGATGACGACGACGTAAGACACCCATTCTACTATGCATTAGGCAAGCAAGGCAAGGTCAGTTCAAACGAGCTCCCCTCTACACCATGGCTGATATCGAGAATACGAGACAGTTCTCTCCAGAGATAGTGTGACAGGTTTCCATACATCGAATCCAGCTGCTTGAGCTGTGTCGCATCAAATGTAGAGACCTGCCGAATCGACAAACATACAAACGCATGTGGTCTGTCAGATTCTTTTGATTCATAAGCAAATTCAGCATCTTCCTTTGATTCTTCGATCGTGATCGTGATCGCCACATGGCCCTGGAATACACGTTCAAGCACCCAGTGTGTGATTAGTTTTTGTGTGAGTAATTCATCACAATGCACATGAATGGCGGAGAAATGTTCAGGGATAGGGAGTTTTGGACTGTCGAGTAGCGCGAACTGTACACGTTCATTGATGAGCGTTTGTGTGTCGGCAAGGAGCGTATCAAGTCGTATGGGAGAGGATTGTACAGGCATTTTACCCGCTTCAATACGAGAGAGATCGAGCGTATCGTTAATCAGCAGCAGCAGTTGTTTTCCTGCGCGGTTGATATTTTTGGCGTCGCCATGGTGAGCGTTCAAGGGTTCATTAAACTCGAAGTCGTCCATCAGCAGCTCGGAGTAGCCAATGATAGCGTTTAAAGGTGTGCGCAACTCGTGGCTCATATTGGCGAGAAAACGGCTCTTTGCACGTTGCGTAAGGATGGCCTGCTGTCGGTTCTCCTCGGTGATAAGAAAGCGTTGCTCTACAAGCTCCTGTGCATCTTCAAGCTCCTGAATACTGTTGCGAATATCACTCATAATGAGGGTACTGATCGTGGACCACAGAGAGGTGACAAGCACCGTGGTGATAATCAGGATCGTCAGGCTCATCAGCGCAACTTTGTACTCATAAATTGGCTCCAGTCTGGTGTGCGGAAGGATATCCTTGCTCACAGCGAGGTGGAGACCTCCAAGAACACAATAGCTGACGAGCCCGAGCGCCACGATGTCCTTCTTGTACTGGATAAAGGAGAGGATAATAATGGGTAAGCACACCAGACATACAATGGATGTAAGTCCCCCTTCATGCAAAATATATGTAGCGAGTAAAAAATTCAGACAAAGCCCAAGGAACCAGGCGCTCTGTCGAATGCGTCCCTTGTTGGATTGAAAGACATTGATAATAAGGGCGCATGCGATGAGCAGATGTGCCCACCAGATAGGACCTCCCACACAGGAGAAATCTGTAATGGTGTCATAAAGAACATAACCCCACGCAAAGAAAGCACTTAACGTGTAAAAACGCATCAAAGCGCGGCCTGGGATCCTCAGTGTGGGTGGAAGGTCCTGAGCATCAAAAAAGAGGACCAGGCGTCTTGAAATGGGTGGTGTGTCAGACATGTTCAGTGTCCTCCACATGAACCAGAGAATCAGGTAAATAGACCTTGGCCCATGTACCCACACCCTTGATACTCTCCAACACCAGTCGGCCCTGCATTCGTTGAACGAGCTTGTGACATAGAGGTAACCCGAGTCCTGTGCCACCAAACTGCCTTAGCGTATTTTCATCAGCCTGCACAAACTCTTCAAAGATACGTTCAAGTTCAGGTTTTGTAAGACCAATCCCCGTGTCCTGAATCGTCAGCAACAGCTCATGATGCTCGGTATGTTCAAGCTTCATTGTGATCTGGCCATCGTGTGTGAATTTAATGGCATTGGATACGAGGTTGAAGAGAATCTGACGCATCCACACAGGATCAAGATGTGTCAGCACTACAGCGTTTTGCTCCATGGAAGATGCGATGACAATCTTATTTTTACGCATCTTGGCAGACAACTCCATGGACGTCTTGATCTCATGGTAAAGTCCAAGCAAATCGAACGATCTTGGGTTCATGACAAGCTTGTCACTTTCGATATCAGCGAGGTTCAGAACGTCCTGAATAAGTTCAAGCAAATGACGAGAGGCGATTTGAATACTTTTTGTATCATGGGAGACCGAGTCAGGGATGACCTCACTATCTTCATCAAGCTCTTCATGCAGCATTTCAGCATAACCGAGGATGGCGTTTAGTGGCGTCCTCAGGTGGTGAGACATGGAGGCCAGAAATCGACTCTTTTCCTCCGAGGCCATTTCGGCCTCCTGGAGCGCAACCATCGCCAGCTGTTCCTGCTCCTGGGCTTTGATGAGCGCCTGATTGGTGAGTTTTTTGTTATGAAGAAAGAGGCGGTGGATATCCTGGAAGGAGGCCGCAGTCAGAAACGCAAGCGCGGTGATAAGTCCAGTGGCAAATGTGAGCCTACCAAGCTCTTGATTCAGGATATCGGCCTCAACATAATCATACAGGTGCATGGCCGCGATGCAGATGGCTATAAACGCCACGCTCGCCAGGGAGACAGCCTGACTGGGACGTTCCACAAAACTTGCGATGAGACCCGCAACACAGACCAACCATAGCGTGGTCATGATGATGCTCAGCTTGAGCATGGCGAATGTGGGCCCTGCCGTAATGGCAATCGCAAGCAGAATGAGGACCAACCCAGCGCGATTACGTGTGGAAAGCCAACAGTTAAATGCAAAGAACGCAGACCCGGCGAGCATCATCACAATGGAGACGAGCCTCCTCCCCTCATACAACGGCATGAATGCCGCGTAAGGGATGTACAACATGGACAGAAACGTAAAGGCAGCGTTAATCTGAAATAACGCCTTGTTCCTGTATTGCTGTAGTTTGGTGAGCTGTATGGGGTTTTGCAAGGTTGTACCATGTCCTCTAAAACAGTCGTCTCTTACACATGCGGCAACAAGTCTATAGTCGACACGAACACGTTGCAACTGTACTTCTTGTTTTGAACCCAAGTTGTTTAAATGTATGTTTTTACTTAACTATTGCCAAATAGCAGGTTCAATAACAGCAACGACATCACGTGTGTCTCTACCTGATTGCGCGCGAATGAAGATGGCACGTGCATTTCTACAATGGAAAACACCATTCGGGAGTGTTTTAATCACCAACTCCATTATTAAAGGTAGTTCATAATCGATTGTGAACTACCTTTAATAATACATCACCCTCCCCACAAATACCCTCAATTAGACCGCGTCCCCTTTTGACCTCGCCAAAATTATCAGAGGTTGTTAATCTTCATCTTGAACGACATTATTGACACATCTGCAACAGAAGAATGTGTTACCCAGACTGGAAGTTTTTCTTTTTATTTCAGTCGGTTATTGACACGACACGTACTTCAAAAAGGTCGCAAATTGAAGTCGTCGAAATGCAACAGTGTACTTATGTCGAACGCAGAGGTCGTCCACCTGAAACGTGCGACTTGAATTGCTTTTCTTGGCTGTGATTTGCCACCAAGTTCAGGTCTTGCCACGTGTACTCGATCCACCAAAGCTCTCATTCACAACCACAACGTCAGTTTGCAACACTGATACTGTGGTTTTGTTGTTCTTCACATCAGGTTTACTTACTTCGCG
>CATLTV010000003.1 GCA_950059285.1 uncultured Pseudomonadota bacterium
ATCCACTTTCTATGGAGCTTGAATAACATGGAAACTCGTGAAGTCGTCATCGTCTCCTACGCACGTACAGCATTCACTCGTGCTCACAAGGGAGAGTTTCGCAACACCCGTCCAGATACACTCGCTGCTGAAGCGATCAAGGCAGCTCTCAAGCGCGCCAAGGGCCTCAAGCCCGAAGACGTCGATGATGTTGTCCTTGGCTGCGCCATGCCTGAAGGCGAGCAGGGTAACAACGTCGCTCGCGTCGCAGCACTCATGGCTGGACTCCCTGACACCGTTCCTGGCTTGACCGTCAACCGCTTCTGCTCCTCGGGCCTTCAGACCATCGCTCAGGCTGCTGCTCGCATCATGATCGGTGAAGCCGATGTCATCATCGCTGGTGGTACTGAGTCCATGACCATGGTCCCCATGGGCGGAAACAAGTTCAGCGCCAACCCCGAGGTCATGTATGGACACCCAGAAGTCTACACCCCCATGGGCACAACCGCTGAAAACGTCGCGCGCAAGTTCGAAGTTTCTCGTGAGCGTCAGGACGCTTTTGCTGCTGATAGCCAGGGCAAAGCTGAAGCTGCCGTCAAACGTGGCTTCTTCCGCGGCGAGATCATCCCTGTCAAAACCAAGATCGTGAACGCTGACGGCACCGAAAGCGAAATCACTGTCAAGGCAGACGGCACACCTCGTCCTGGTACAACCGCTGAAGGTCTTGGCAAACTTCGCCCTGCCTTCAACCCCAAAGGTACAGTCACCGCTGGTAACGCTTCTCCTCTCACCGATGGCGCCGCTGCTGTCGTCGTGATGAGTAAGGAAAAAGCCGACGAGCTTGGTCTTGACCCCATGGGTTACTACCGTGGCTTCCAGGTTGCTGGTGTCCCACCAGAAATCATGGGCATCGGTCCTGTCCCTGCAATCCGTAAACTCCTTGAAAAGTACGACCTCAAGATCGAAGACATCGACATGTTCGAAATCAACGAGGCTTTCGCTGCTCAGGCATCCTACTGCAAGGAAGAGCTCGGAATCGCTGATGAGAAGATCAACCCCAACGGTGGCGCGATCTCCCTGGGTCACCCCCTCGGCGTCTCTGGTACACGTATGGCTGGTACACTCCTCCGCTCCTTGCGCGACACACGTGGCAAGTATGGCGTAGTCTCCATGTGTATCGGTGGCGGCATGGGCGCTGCTGGCCTCTTCGAGGTCAAGCCTCTTAGCTACTACAAAACCATCGATGGCGTGAAATACGACCGCGCTATCCTTGACTTCGCTGAAGGCGCAACCGAAGGCGCTGGCGATGGCCGCATCTCCAAAGGCGACGCTGCTCAGCTCCTTGAACTCGTCAAGGACGGCAACGCCTACACCGATGTCGAGAAAGCTACCGTCAAATACGTCCGCGAAAACTACAAGTGGACTGACGCTGCTGATGAATGGTTCCGCACCGAAATTCGCAAGTGGGCTGCTACCAAGTAACCTCATTTGACGAGACTTCAGGTCAAGAGCAAGGGGCGCTGGTGAAATCACCAGCGCCCCTTGCTCTTTTCTTTCCCCACTGCTCAAACACTGCAAACTTGCAGTTTGTCCGCAAACTTGCTTTACTGCTCACCATCATGAAAGCCTCGCTTGCAACATCATGCAACACGCTCTCAACCACTTCGTTTAGAACTCATAGATAGCAAGGAATCATATGAACCTCACAGATAACTCCTGGCGCTTTGCCTACCAGTTTGGCCTCAAAAGCATCTCCATTCTCCTGCTCGCTGCATCCATCACAGCATGTGGCTCTGATGGCGACGACGATGGCGTCGCTGATGATGAAGACAACTGCATCAACGTCTCAAACGAAGACCAAGCTGACACCGATGGCGATGGTGTCGGTGATGCCTGCGATGTCTGCCCCACCATGGCAGACGCAGATCAGGCTGACACCGATGGCGATGGCGTCGGCGACGTCTGTGACATCTGCATCGATGTCGCTGACCCCGATCAGGCTGATGATGATAGCGATGGCATCGGTAACGTCTGTGATAACTGCCCTGCTGATGCAAACGGAGATCAGGCAAACTCCGATGGCGACTCACACGGCGATGTCTGTGATAACTGCCCCATGACCGCCAATGAGGATCAGGCAAACTCCGATGATGATTCACACGGCGATGCCTGTGATAACTGTGCCATGGACGCCAACGAAGATCAGGTAAACTCCGATGGCGACTCACACGGCGATGTCTGCGATAACTGCCCACTGACTGACAACGAAGATCAGGCCGATAATGACAGCGGTGAAAGCGATGGCGTCGGTGATGTCTGTGATAACTGTAAACCTGCTGTCAACCCTGGTCAGGAAGACCTCGACAGCGATGGCATCGGCGATGCCTGTGACTCCTGTTTCCCAGGCGGTCCTGGTCGTGATGATATCAACTACACAAACGCCACCTTCCAGGACGAGATCGACAATGCTGTCGCTCAGGACGTCTACACCGACCTCGCCATTGCCGACTTCGATCAGGATGGCAAGGATGACTTCGTGGTCGTGGATAGTCTCAACCGCAAACTCAACGTCTATCGTGCCACACCTGACAGCGCCACAAAGTTCAGCGAAAGCTTCATGACAGTCACCGTCGCAAGTGGTGGACGACGCTTTGATGTCGGCGACTTTGATAACGACTCCTACCCCGATGTCGTCACCTCAAACAGCGTCGATGGTGCCATCTTCTTCAACACAGGTACAGGCGGAGAGCGCAAGTTCATTACTGCTGGCGCAGGACTTAAAGTTCTTGAGGTTGGTCTCGCTCCTCGCGATGTCATCACTGGTGACTTCAACGCGGATGGCATCTCCGACATCGCCTTCCTCTCGGGCAGTCAAAACCTCTTCTTCTTCTTTGGTGGCGAAGGCGACATCGTGGACAGTGGTGAGAACGGCAAGGTCGAACTCCCCTCAGCTTTCAGAGTTGCGACTGGTGGCAAAGTCATCACCACAGGAAACTTTGACTCTAGCCCGGGTGAAGATCTTGCCATCCTCTCTGAAGATGGAAAGGTGATGTTTATCAACAACATTCAACCTACCATCGAAGGTGCAGCACTGACCGCGCTGAGCCATGACTCTGCGTCCTACGACCTCCCCAATGATGTCGACTACGACTTCATCGATGCTGGCTCCATTGAACAAAACTCCATCGATGATATCTTTGTCCTCTACTCTGGCGATGCTGCCGCATCACAGGCATCCGAGCTGGTTGTAGCCAAAAACGATGGAGGATCATTCTCCCAGTACTGGTTCTCCAACACACTCCCCACGACCACCACGCTCTATGTCAACGACCTCGCCGCAGATGGTTACGCAGATATCTTCCTTGGATCGGCATTCCTTCGCCACTCCTACAACGGTGCGATGCCTCCTTACCTGAACACCTCGGCAGAGGACTCCAACAGGTTCCGCATCTCCGAGAAGGTGGAAGGAACACAAGCTGACATCGGTTACTTCCAGGGCAACTTTGTCCCAAGCCTCGTGGTCATTGGTAAAGGCGATATCAGCTTCCAGAACGATGGCGGTGCCCTCGTTGTCCTTGAAGCATCCTGCTCATCAGACTAGAGCGTTATAAAGAAAGAAATGGAAGAAGAAAAGCGAAGGAGAACGCGCGGAGTTCGAGGAACAAAAACCAAGAATAGTAGCCATGTTACATTCTGGTTTTGTGACACTGAAATCCTCGCTTTCCACGAGCTTTTCATTCCAGATTCTTCTTTATAACGCTCCAGGTTCTGTTGACATAGGCGGACCGAGCAGAGCGACGGCACGGAGGAATGAGGGGGAGAGAGGCAATGAAGGGCGATCGGGATCGCCTGAAGATGCCTCTCTTCTACTCTTTTCTTCGGGGCAAGCTCCGCGACGGGAGCTTAGGTCAACAGAACCTAGACCAGAATATCGTGAAGCTCCTTGAAGAACTCACTCAACTGTCGTAAGTCGGCGTATTTCCAGTTCAACGTGTTAAGGTTTGCAGTGTGGTTGAACTTTACACGGTCATCCCAATACGACATGAACACTAGCTCAGGTGCGCGTGCGCTGAATTTGTGAGGCGCATCAGAAGGATGATCCAGTTTTCGTCGGATCTTTCTGATCCCATGCGTGCGTCTTCGTTTCACAAACTCTTGCCAGGGACCGACGCTCATCAGCGCGTGGCGTGATTTCTGTTGAACCTGTGCCTCTTTGATAAACGGCTCCATCAGGGGTTTGATGTCTTCATCATCTTTGATGACAAAATGCCTGCGCGTGAGCTGATCAAAGGGCTGGATGATCTCGAAGTCTGTGAGCATATCAAGCCACCTGTCCATGTCTTCTTTGGGCAAGTCAAGGGGATGCACCAGGCCGATTTGAGCGTCCTTCGCGATCGTGACAGGTTCATAGTTGAGATCAATAGGTTGACCTTCTGCATCCACGATGAATGCAGTGTGAAGCATGTCTGTATTGGTTGTTGTGGAGGATGGGGGGACAAACATTCCCCATACAAGTTTGGATGCAATCAACGACACAAAGGGGTGTTCCAT
This sequence comes from uncultured Pseudomonadota bacterium, assembly GCA_950059285.1. Lineage (GTDB taxonomy): Bacteria > Myxococcota_A > Bradymonadia > Bradymonadales > Bradymonadaceae > CATLTV01. The sequence goes on from CATLTV010000003.1 coordinate 4,531, forward strand.
GATGTGTTGTTGCCATGATGTGGCTTCCCAGCGACGAAACGTGGAGATCGCATACTCCAGACGACGTGAGATAAATTGTGCCTGTCGTGTGCATTGTTGCTGGATACGCTTCCAACGAAGTTGTGATGCTTCGTCTGTCAGCTCCACACTTGCGGGCAGATGTAAGTCAAGCTCATGATCGATGGAGACCTTGAGGGTCTGACCATTGGGGAACGTGATACAGTTTGCCTTGATCATTTTTGGGGCTGGCATGTGCCTGTCTACCAGGGGTTCGATATCCTCTCTGACATCCTGATTGATCTTGATGAGGGCTTTGTGTGCCAACTCCTTGGCTTCGCTTCGACCACTTGTGTAGATGCTCCAGAGCGCTTCAATAAAGTAGGCGTTGGCCTTGGAGCTTATAGACTTGAGGATCTGCTCTGCGACGCGATAGTGAGCCTGCTTGCAGATGAGGTCATCAATCATTTTGGGTAAGGTGTCTGCAACCTCTGCACCTCCGAACCACATCAGGGGTTTGAGGACCCATTCCTCTTGAACCGGGTGATTTGCCTTGTGCCAGGCGTTGAACAGATCCCAGACAAAGGTGCCCAACGTCGCTTCATCAGCGATGTCTTCCAGTGTCTTGAGTCCTATGTAAGGTTGCTCCATGGAAGAGAATTTGAGCATTAATCCTATGTTATCATAGATCTCAATGGGCAGGATCTTGGAGGGGTCTTCCTTGAGCAGAATCGGCGTGAACGTGCTGGGCTGCCAGAACGCTGGAAGTTTGGGCATGATCTCGGGGTAGTGCTGTGAAGGATCATCCATTTCAGGGAGGATATCCTGTACTTCCTCACCATAGCGTTCCACGATTTCATGAAATAAATCAGGATCTTTGCTCTGTACAAGGTGCATCATCTCAGCATAATTTGTGCGTTCTTTTTTTGAGGATGAGGTTGCATAGAAGTAGATCGCTCCTTTTGCAGCGAGCTCGGGTTGTGCTTCGATCCAGGCGAGCGCCTCTGGTCTTGATTTCTTTAGAGAGAGCCAACGGGCATACTCCTTGGCAAGCCCTGGCCAGGTGATGGCAAGGAGTCGACAGGTTCTGTTAAAGTCGTTGATCGTGGGAGGGGAGAGCAGGTAGAGCTTGATGAGGTTAAAGTCTCCCTCAAGGTATGGGAGCATGTGATAGAGTTGCTGAGGATCCACAGCTGAAATGAACTTCTTGTGTGCTGTCAAGAACTCGATTTGTGAGGGGATGTCATAGTCACGCAGGAGGTAGTTGTACTCATAGCTTCCTGGCTTTAGCCCCCTATATGCTTCGAAGAGCTCATCAGGGGTTGCCTGCACTGCATTTTCATTCCATCCCTGGATGTCTTTAATACGTTGATCGTCAAGACCGATGGTGAAGTGATCATCAAGCATTTGAAGTGATTTCAGGGGCTTGAATTTTTTTGTGTTGGCCTTCTTCTTGGCGTTTCTTAGCCATGGCGGCAGGCTCAAGATTTGAGGGAGGTCGAAATTGGGCTCTGTGCTTTGAGTGACAGGTTCCTCGGCGACTGGGTTGAGTCTGGCGATCTGCTCTGTGTGAATGGTTTGTAAGGCTTTGTGGATACGATGATTGCTGTTGTTCTCTGCGGTTTCCTTCAACACATTGGCGACATATTTTTCACTGATTTCAGCATGGTCAATGAGGAATGCTTTCTCTGTGTCAAACTGTCTGACTGAGCCCGTTGGGATGTTGTCAAAGTAGATGTTATGGTATGTGCAGTCAAAGCGCTGAGCAAAGGCTTGTGCGACCTCCGCACATGGGATCATGCTTAGAGCACCAGCGACCTCTTCTGTGTAATGGTCAAGATACAGTGTGATGAACAGGTCACGCACAGCGTCGCCGTGAATGGTGAGTGCATCAAACGGAAAAGAGTACATGCTGGTCATCACCTTGAATACGTCGAGGTCCTTGTATCTCTTGGTGTTGAGCTTCTCATACCATGTCTCCAGGTGAGCGATGTCAGCGCCTGTGGTGAGTACGCTAAAATAGCGTGCGATCTCATGATCGGAGAGCACATAGTCGTTGGTGAGATGGAATTCGGGGAGTTCGTCAATGACGCTATTTGCCCAGTCGGTGCGCTCAGGGAACAGGATCGCCAGCCTTAGCCTTGCCCTGTGGTCTCTGGTTTCCCAGTAGGATTCAGCTTCGCCAAGCAGGGTAGTATAATCTTCCTCCGAAATCGTGCAGAGGTGACGTCGCATGGTCATCATGGTCGAGATCGATTTCTTAAATACATGCCTGATATCATAGATGAATTTGTCCGTTATCTTGGTTTGGAAGACAGCTTCATCCACATGACACAGGGCATAAAGAGAGAGGCTCATACCTTGCGCTAACCACTCCTGATCAAACTTCTTGATGCCGCGTGGCCTCTTGAGGCTTGAGCATAGCATCTCTTTGTACTCTTGTGTGTGTTGTTCAGGAGACTTGTTGGGAGCGGATTGAATTTCAAGGGGTTTTATTGATTTTGGTTTTTGGGGGCTAAAGCGCCAGTGAGAGAGTTTGCGCTTATTCTTGGAGGTCCAACAAATCTTCATACGTCTCAACCATTGGTGGTGTGGTGAAATGGCAGTGCCAGGCGGTTTACATGATGTGGAGATATATAACATGTGATGCCCTCAATCTTCTATTGATTATTTGGTGCTTAGATTCGTCTGTATAGATGTAGCGTTCGCCATCATTCCTCAAGCAAGGAGATTTACACGATGACAGAGACAGCGCTTACCATGAGTACGACAACGAAGGGGCATTCCTCTGGAGGGGAGCTGGTCGAACAGAGCAGACTAACATCACAGCAGCAGCAATCATTGCAGCGTGCAGTGAAGCGTTTGGATGCGTTGGCGCACCTGATGGACGATCGCTTTGAGATCCCAATTATCAGGGTCAGGATTGGTCTGGACCCAATCATCGGAATGATTCCAGGTGGTGGTGACTGGGTTGTCTGGCTGGTGGGGATTTATATTTTTTGGGAAGCGGTCAAGTTGGGCGCACCGATGCACGTGTTGATGAGGATGGCGACCAACATTGGTGTGGATTTATTGGGTGGTTATGCGCCTGTAGCGGGAGACATCTTTGATGTCTTCTACCGCTCTAACAAGCGTAACGTGGAGTTGTTAAGAGGTTATCTTGGAGCAAAGCCCGAGCTTGATGCGCAGTTGCCAAGTGTGTTGCCCACACGCGTGGAGAATGCGCTGGTCAAGGGTGGTAAAAACAAGGCTGTGCGATATGGATTTGCTGCGTTAGCGAGCGTGCTGTTGTTGTTGCTGGCGAGCGGTCCGACGCTGTTGATTTACTGGTTGATTCAGAGCTGGTGAAGAAAAAAGAAGAGGGGCGGCCTGTTGCGAAAGCAACAGGCCGCCCCTCTTCTTTTTTCTTCACCAAGTGGTGTTAGTATTTGCCGTTTTTCCAATAAGATTCAATCGCTTGGTAGGCACGCGTCAGCTCCTGAGAGAGCTCCGTGGAGAGCTGCTGCATGTCATCATCATGTGCAAACTTATCGGGGTGATATTTGCGCATGAGTTTGCGGTAAGAGGCTTTTACGGTGGCCATATCTGCGCCGTATTCGACTTCAAGGTTGGCGTAGTAATCGCGCAGAGTTTTATCTGTGCCAGACTTTGGGGGTTGAACGTGATCGGAGGGTGAGCCGATTGTTTCAAAGCCTTCAGGGAACTTATCTTCGAAAATTTTACCGATGCCGCCGCGGTCTTCAACTTCCTTGATGGCATCGAGGACGGAGTTCAAGTTCGCTCGCGCGGCGCGTTTGAGGCGTTCTTTGAGGTCCATGTTGTATCAATCTCCTTGTAAGTAGAGCATGAGAGGAGTGTCTCAGGCGTACAGGCAGAATGTAGACGCGTTGTGAGTGAACTACAAGAGAGATGAGCTTATTCGTGATCGTGTTGGTCGAGGCTCTTTTCTTCCTGAATGGTGGTGACGCTTGTTTCATCGCCGCGATCGCTCAGGAATACGTTGATATACTGGTCATCACGCTTGAACATGACGACCTTGGTGTCGAGACCTTGGAGATCGGGGACCTGTTCAAAGAGTTTCTTCATGGGGTCTTGATTCTGGGTGATTTCCCAGCCACGTCGGCCAAGTGCTTCAGTGTAGAAGGATTCAAGTTCTTCGGTGGAGCTTTGCGCGCTGTACTGGTTTGTTGTGAAGGGATCGTTGTTTTTGTCGATGCCTTCGATGCGGAAAGTGCGAGAGCAGCCCACACAGGCAGGGACGTTGGTGTCCACGGCAGCGCCAGGTCCATCATAGTCAGGCTTGATTTTACGTGCGTCAAAGTCCTTGTCTGCCCAGGTTGCGGTGGTGCTGGTGGTGCCATCATCTTCGCGAGTGAGGTCCATGAAGCGGAAGCCTTGTGTGTTGTGCATGACATCCACGACACCTTCTTCATTGCGTTCCCAGACTTCATTGACGTTCATGTGCGTGACCTTGGTGCCCTTATCTTTGGGCACGATACCGCTCATGGAGATGTAGTCATCATGGTTCAGGATGGGGATGATCTCACCGTTGAGCACTTTACTTGCGAGCTCTCCACGACGTTGAACATCCTCGGGTTTCATGTTGTCGAAGAAGGCGGATGAGTCTTTGGAGGGATCAGCGAGGTCACTAAGCGCCTGGACGTGTTCTTCTGTGAAGCTGTGAAGGAGCCCCTGTTCGGAGAGGCTTTGTGTGTGCACTTCTTCATTGATGCCACGCTCCACGAACTTTTGCTGAAGGTGATGGAGCTCCACGCGAGGTTGTGTATTGCGTTCGTTTTTGGCGCCAAAGTAGATGACATTGCCATTGTAGTTAAATGGGCGGGCGGGGATGCCTTCATCGTACATGAGCTGTGAGAATGCATGATCAGAGCGAGCGGCACGCGGGAAGATATCCACAATGTCGGCCTGTGCAGAGCTCACACCGTCCTCGGGAGAGGGACCTGTGAGCAAGACAACGCTGGCGATAATGAGGATGCTGGCTCCAGCCAGCCCAAGTTTTCCGAGGTTGATGAGTACAGTTTTCATCGTGATCTCTCAATGGGATTGAGTGGTGATTAGCAGTTCGAGCCGTCACCACCAGTAGCGGCAGCTTCTTTGTAGCAGTCCATCTTGTCGTGGAAGACTTCTGCATCATCGTTGGCCGTGGGGCAGGAGTCTGGATCGTTTTTGCAAGCTTCTGTCTGGTTTGCGATCTCTTCATCAGAAGGCACCGAGGGGTAGTCCCCTGTGATGATTTGAGGTGTCATCTTGAAGGGAAGGATCGCCTTGCGGTAAGCCTTGCTCGCATCGCTGTTGGGGTGTGCGTTCATGTCAAGCTTGGCGATGGCCATGGCAAACGTGCGGTTGGTGGGTTTTGTTGGGAATGGGAGCTTGTACTCGGCAGAGAACTCGCGTGAAATCCCGCTGTACGTTTTGTTGCGTGTGACACGGGTGTCTGCGGTAGAGCCATAACGGATACCGCCTGAAATACCTGGGCGAGCGCCACCAAGAGTCAAAATACCAGAGAGCACACCTTCCACACTACCACCACCAGAGGGCATACCAGGCAAATCGCTGACGGACACTGCGGAGCAGTATTCCTCATTGGGCTCCATGATGCGTTGTGGGTTCCACTCGGGAGTTTTACCTACTTCAAAGAGCGTGTTGGCGATCTTGGTCTTGATGTAAGAGTCGATGTACATACCACCAGGAGTATCTGCGGCAAGGCTACCAATCGCAGCACCAAATCCTTGATCAAAGGAGAAGTTTCCGCCAGCCACATCGCTGATCATGGCGGTGGCGGGGGAGAGCTGGCTGATCGGGCTTGATGTCTGTGATGGGAGTGATGCGGCCCATGCCTTGCGGTTGGACTCGGCGTTGACCTCAAGAGCATCCTGATGCATGTGGTGAATGGTCAAGATGCCAGACATGACCATGATCATGATGGGAAGACCCAGGATAAACTCGGTCAAGCTGGTGGCCTGTTCATCTTTATGAAAGCGTACAAAGAGGTGTTTCATTTGACGACTCCTTCCATGTTATCAGAGTTAAACCCTTTGGATGATGCGGCAAAGAACACCATATCGTGGATCATGGATTCAAGGCTTGTGTTATCCTGGAGCAAGCCAATAAGACCCGAGAGTACGAGGAATGGAACCATGTCCATGCCCATCTCGGAGAGTCCCACAGGATCGCCATCGCCCTGATAGACGACGCTGCTTCCAAGTGTTTCGCCAGGCAGAACCACAGGGCGCAAACGCGCTGTCCATGCAGGGTTCCACATTTCGGGGCGACCCATCGCATTCTCTGCCTGTGATGAGTTGCTTGGGTTCAATGATGGGAGTGATGCGCCAAAGACAAGGTTTAACAAGCTCTGCTGTTTGTAGACAATTTCGGAGCGCGCGATGGCCATCTGGCCATCATTGCCCGTGAGCTGCTTGGTCAGGTCGTTGTAATCCTGGCTCATGTAGTTGTATTTCTGTCGTCCGCCTTCATCGCTGTTTCTACCAGCGCGCGCCTTGTAACCGATGGAGATCATGGATGTGGACTGAAGCCACTCATCACCAGGGTTGGTGCTGGAGCCTGAACTAAACGGGTTGTAGAACTGTGGTGCGCCCTTGATGCGGTAATCAAAGACATCGTTGCTCAACATACCATGCGCAGCAAGACAGGGGAGTGTTGTGACGACGTTCAATGCATAGAAGCCAAGTGTACGCCCCTTGCGGCTGATGCCCCCACTCTTTGCGTAGTGCTCTGCAAAGGTCATCAGGTGATCAAGCGAGAAGACATAGCTGTAGCAGTACACAGGGTAGGCTGTGATGAAGGAACCTTCCTTGTCACGTCGACCCACGGGCAAGCCATCAATGGAGCTTGAGTGTGCAGGGATGTAGGATGAGAGGCTTCCTCCAAAGATGAAGTCAATCCCCTGAATGACCTGCGTGACCTTGTCCAAAACCTCGGCCACATCGCCAGGTGGTGGCCATGTCGCGGCGAAGGTGCCATTGTTACGACTTGCACGCAATACAGCGTCGATCCATGCCCACCATGGCGTGATGGTGATCAGGTAATCTTGATATTTTTCAAGCGCCTGAACCTCTGCCTTGGTGGTTTTGGTCAGGTGCCAGAGGTTGGTCGCTGCAAACTCGATGGCCTCGACGGTCACCTGAATACCACCCACGACTGCGTTGTAACATGCCGAGAAGTTTGTGCCCCAACTGGATGCACAGCTCGCGGCGTAGGATGCCTCGGCTTCAACCAACGCCAGTGCTGCGGCGTTGTATGTCACGGCTGTGCCGTAGAGCACCCTCTTGTTGGTGTTTGCCACGCTGATCATGTTCATTGAGCGTGCCTTGACCACGCTGGCGCTAAACGCAGACGTATCTGCGGCGACCTGGCTGCTCATCTTATCGTTGGCCGCCACCCCCGCGTCATACACCACGAGCGCTGTCATAAAGCAGATCAGGATACCTGCCAGAACCATGATCAACACCGCGCCGCCCTCATCATTGTGAAGTCGCGCTAACCGTGTTGTCAGGTTGTTTTTATGCTGGAGAGTCATTGTTATCTCTTCTGCTGTGAAGGGTTGCCGCCAGACACTTAGTCCAGAGGGGAGCGGGGGTTTGGGTTCATCTGTACAGGCATCTTGTAGCTTCGTGTGATCGTCGAGAAATATCCTGCGCGATCCCCCACCGTATCAGGGTCGCCAAAAATGTGTGCGACCACGGGCATCGTGGCCATATGGCGGTAGGAGATTGTGGTGGTGACCATCTGCACACCTCCCTCACTGCTCACGCTCATGCTGTCCACCGAGGTGCCACAGTATGCTGCTGTCAGCTTGGGGATGCCTCGAAAGAAGGCAGGCAACACATCAAACCCACGCGCCACATTCAGGTTGCGGTCATAACCTTGTGAAATCGCAAGCAGTGAAACCGCCTCGTCGCGGTGACCTGCTGCCTTCAAGCCATTGATGAGCTTCTCCAGTGATTCGGAGCTTGATGCGTCATTGCACGATGCTGCGAAACCTGCAGGTGTAACAGGGGCCACCACGCTCGCGGCTGCCACGCGTACCTTGTCTTGCACAACGTCGTTGTTAACACCATTGCGGCTCACGTTTGCTTCGGGCAACCAGACGGCGGATGTACGGCCTGCCTCAAACGCGGCAAGCGTCGTTAACAACCCTGCAATCATGTTTTGAGAAAGCTGCATCGAACCCAACATCACCAGAATATACACGGGGATCACGATCAATGTCTCGGTCATCACCGCGCCTCGCGCAGCAGCAGGTACCTTGTGCACCTTCACCGCCTTTCGCGTGCGCTCAACCTTCATCATCTGACGGCCTCCCGCCCAGATGACCCCCCAGATCAACGCTGATAATGCGCTCAGGGTGAACAAATCAACCCGCATCTGACCTAGCATGAAACCATCCTGTACTGCGCTCCAGGCAAGGCCAAACGAACGCTCGGGTAGTCCCATCAACAAGATCAGTGCTGCACTTGTCATCACTCCCACAAGGTGCCCCAGACACATCACAAATGTCGCGGTCACTCTGCCCCTTGACGTCCCCTCTCGCCTTGATGCTTTGTTCTGCTGTGCTCCACTCATTTTATCTCTCACTTGTGTCTGGTCTTATCCCTGTCCGTGACTTCCTGTGATATCCTGCAAGAAAAATTCCTACCTTGCCAGGACCTGTGAACACAGAATGGGTGATGATACCATGAAATTCCTTGTGTTATCAAGGTATATGGGGCTTTACGTGTAGTTTGTAGTCGCTTCAAATGCTCACACTTTTAAATATTCTACTGTGACTTCTTGTCGCATTTTTTTAGGGTCTCCAGTCTCGATCCCCCATGTGTATTAACCCCGTCTCAGGACGATCATCCTGTCGCCATGACGCAAAATCTCATCATGCGCTGGACTTAACTCCAGCGCTCCCTGCCTGCGATAGCCTACAAGAATACCTTGCGCCTCCCGAAACAAGGTCTGGGATAGCTCGCTGAATGCCTTGTCCTCCTGCGCCTTCGGGAGTGGTAACTCGATCAGGTGCGACCCCTTGCCTGGTGAAAATAGATCGCCAAATACATCGCTCACCCCAGGGAACTGCACCGCTTGCGATAACATTGTACCTGTATACGCTCCACTCACGATCACTTCATCACATCCTGCGTTCTTCACATGGTAGATGTTCTCCTCATTCATCAACTCCACGATCGTGTGAATCTTGCCATTGATTTGCTCAATCGCCAACACCGTCAGGATGCTCCTCGCATCGGCGTCCTGCTCACGCATACCTTCCTTGAGCTCAGGCAAAATCACCGCCACTCCAGCATGTTTGACGCGTGCCATCTCCAGGCCCCTCGCCGTCGTGGGATCTTCCTCCAGGTAATGCACATGTGAATGCAATAGCCTTGGATAGGTGCTCGTGTTGTACAACACCACCACCCTCGGGTCCTTGTCTGACTTCAACAGATCCTCAACCAGTCGACGGCCTGTCTCGTTCCAACCACAAATCACCACGTGATCTCGTAAACTCGCTATATCCATTCCTTCTGCCTCGCTTTTGCGTGTGCGCTCAATAATAACGCTTGATAGTAAGCCTGTTAATAACGCGTAAAAACTCAATCCAATGAACATGATGATCGCGGCGACAACTTTGCCTCCCACCGTCTGGGGAGAGATGTCTCCATACCCCACCGTGGTCAACGTCACCACACACCACCAGAGCCCATCCCCCAATGTCTCAAATCCAGGGTTGGTGCCCTTCTCAAAGACCATCACGCCAAGCGTGCCAAACAGCAGCGAGAACAACAGGTAAACCACCACGATCATGTTCTCTGCTGACCGCCTCTGCACCTCGCTTGAAATGCTGCTTGCGCGCTGATGCATGATCCTTCCAATACGAAGAATCCTCAACAACCTGAACAGTTTGAGCAGTCTGACCGCTTTCCCGATTCTGAAAATCCTCAAAATAGGGAAGATCGCCAGTAGATCGATCCAGTGCGTCTTGATGAAGTACCACTTCCTCGGTGCCACCCACATCTTGAGCACGTACTCCAACAAAAAGAACAGTGAGAAACTGACATCAAGCCAGAAGAACCAGCCTGTTTCTCCTGCCTTGATGCCTGTAAGCCAACTGCTCGACTTGTCCGTGACCTCCGAGGGCAATGAGAGCTCAAACACCAGGAGTAAGATCGACAGCACGATCACCAGAAAGATGAACAACTCTGTTCTCGGGGCGTAGAGGAACTCCATTAACCTCTTCTTTCCCTTTGAAAAACGACCAAGCTCCTCGTGTGATACGCCAAGCTCTTCGCTCAGATCTTTCTGGCGTAAACTTTCAATCTCTTCATCGCTAAACTCACCCTCCCGACCAAGGTTCTGCCGCTCGGACGTCTCTTCCTTGCTCTCCATGGTTGACTCCTCTACATCGATCACATCAAGGTTTAATATCTCTTACCTTGATTGAAGATCGGTGCAAAAAAATCAAGCTACATTCACATGTTCCCCCTGATCTTTTTGATGTGCCTCACATGCTAACTCATGCTGCCAGGCGCCGACGATGAATTTTCATGAGGGGCTTTTTGGTCTGTTGATTGGCCAGAATGAGAAGCCTGTCTCCTCGCTGTAGGGTGGTATTTTCCTCGGGTGAAATGTGCCAGTTATGATGCCTTTTGTAGCCCAGTAATATACCCTGACCTGTGTGGAGTAGGTGTGCTGATATGGTCATAAATGACTGATCTTCAAGGCTTAAGTCCTGGGTTGTGATGGCGCGATCTTTCATTTGCGTCGCCTTGTCCCTCCCAAAGAGTTGCCCAAAGAGGTCACTCCCACCAGGTTGCAAAACCGAATGTGAGAGCAGGGAGCTTGTGTAAGCCCCTCTGACAATCACCTCATCACACCCCGCGTTCTTGACGTGGTAGATGTTCTCCTCATTGATCAGCTCCACAATCGTGTGAATCTTGCTGTTGAGCTGCTCAATCGCCAACACCGTCAGGATGCTTCTTGCATCCATACTCTGTGGATCATCACCCTCTCCAGCGAGCACCACCACGACCTTGCTCTGCTCCACGTTGGCAAGCTTCAGTGAGTGTGCCAACGTGGGTTCCTCATCCAGGTAGTACACGCGAGAGTCAAACACCTGCGATGGACCAGCTTGATCGCCCTTGAGGACTATAATCGCCTTCAAGTCTGCCGAGGTGATCAGATCCTCGACCATCCTCTTGCCCACCTCGTTCCAGCCACAAATCACAATATGTCCACTGATCGCTTCGATATCTATCATGCCATGATTGGCTCGCCTTGTGCGCTCCATGATGACGCTGGAGAGCAAGCCTGTCAGCAAGGCATAGAAGCTCAGTCCTGTGAACATGGTGACAGTAGCCACCACCTTGCCCCCGACGGTCATGGGCGTCATATCGCCATAGCCTACGGTGGTGAGTGTGACCACACACCACCAGAGGCCATCTCCAAGTGTCTGGAAGCTTGGGTTAATTCCTTTTTCGAAGACGAGGATTCCCATTGAGCCAAACATTAATGCAAAGACGAGATACACCACCACGGCGAGGTTTTCGAGGTAGTGTCGCTGCATATCGTTGGAGAGGACCCCTGCTTTCTGTCGTACCAGACGTGCGACACGAAGCAGACGAAGCAGGCGCACCAGGCGTAGAAGCCTGACTGCGCTGCCAATACGAAATACTCTCAGAATAGGGAGGATCGCCAGCAGGTCGATCCAGTGTGTCTTGATGAAGTACCACTTCCTTGGTGCGATCCATAATTTGAGTCCGTATTCAATGACAAAGAAGATCGAAAATGAAAGGTCAATCCAGTAAAAGGTCTGTTGTGTCAGTGGGGTTGCGGTCACTTCCATGGGAAGCGAAAGCTCCACCACGAGCAGCGCGACCGAGGCGAGTATCATCACTATGATGACAACCTCAGCGAGCGTGGAGTAGAGGATGGCGTAGAGCTTCTGTTTGACGCGTGAGATCTTGCCAAGCTCGGCCTGGCTGATTCCCAGCTCCTGTTCAAGCTCCTCTTCCCAGAACTCTGCATCAAACTCATCGTCAACCAGTGTTAACATGGGTTGTGTAGACACATCGGTAGGTGTGCGCGTGTCCTGTTCCCTGGGTAGGTGTGTGGTTTTCTTGGGTAGACCCATAATCCGTTGGCCTGTATATGCTGGTTGCTGACGCTGTGAATCACGTACCCCTACATTACTGGCCATCGGATCAAGACGATAAATATATTAGCACTTGTATTGTTTTGATACCTATCCTCTGTGGATCGTGCTCACCTGTTGAAAACGTAAGGAGTGAAAATGAAGTGTGTTGTGTTTGGTGCGACGGGTTACACGGGCAAAGCCCTTGTGGAGATTGCCTGCAAACAAAAAATTGAGGTCGTGGCGCATATCCGACCTGGCTCCTCAAGCCTTGATGATATGCAGGCACATTTTCAACAGCTTGGTGCCAGTGTGGAGGTTGTGCCATGGGAGCTTGAGCCTCTTGTTGAGCTGCTCTCACGACATCAGCCTGACGCGGTCTTCTGTCTGGTGGGCACAACAAAGAGCAGGATGAAGGCGCTTGAAAAACAGGGCAAGGACGCAGAAAACGCAAGTTATATGGCGGTGGACTATGGCTTGACGAAGCTCCTTGTGGATGCCTCTGTGGAGGCTGTGCAACGCGCTGATACCATGTCTGCGCCCACGTTCGTGTACCTCTCGTCGATGGGAATTTCGACGGACAAGGCGCCTGTGGGAAATGCTTATATGACAGCGCGTTACAAGGCCGAGCAAGCGGTGCTTCACAGCGAACTCCCTTACATTATCGCGCGCCCCGCATTCATCTCGGGCTCGGATCGTGAGGAGTCTCGCCCGATGGAGCGTGTTGGTGCTGTGCTCAGTGATGCTGTCCTTCATGGGCTTGGCGCGCTGGGTGCGAAAAAGCTTGAGAAGACATACAGATCCACGACATCAACGGAGCTTGCCACACGGTTGTTGGAGCTTGCTTGTGAAGAGCAAGGTTCAAGGATTGTGGAGGCTGCTGATCTCAAGATGGATTGATCTTACCCCTTTCTCTTGCAAGTTCTGCTATGTTATGACTCTGTCACAGAGCATTGCTCCAGATGCTTGCTCGATGTGGTGTTGCAATTTGTTGATATTGCTTTGTTTTTGTCATTGCGTTCTGCTGCTGAGGAGAGAATGGCTCGCTTGCCTGCACTGAGGTTAAGACATGTCTGGTTTGTGTTGCCCCTGGCGCTGACGGCGCTGGCGTTTGGTCTTTTGCCTCTGCGCTCATGGGACTACTGGTGGCACATTACGGCGGGGCGCTGGAGTAGCTGGTCTGGTGAAATCCTCACACAAAACATGTTCCTGTACACCTTGCCTACAGAGCACGCCTCGCTGTCACAGCCCTGGCTCTCACAGTCGATCCTGTATCATCTCTTTGAGTGGTGCGGGCTGACGGGCTCGCTGCTCTTTCGTAATATTCTGGTGTGCGCGATCGTGTTGAACGTGATGTTGGTGATGCGCAAGGAGAAGGTTTCTCCCGTGCAAACCTCACTGACATTGCTCGCCGCGCTTCCCCTGATGGTTGCGACGATGACGTTGCGCACGCACCTCTTTGTGTGGCCATTGTTTGTGTTTTTGCTGGTGTTGATGCGCTGGCTTCGACGCTCTCAGGCAGATCAGTGGTGGTTGCTTCTCACGCTGCCTGTCACGCTTCTCTGGGCGCAACTCCATGGCTCATTTCTTATGCCCTGTGTGCTGCTCTTTATGTGGGGAGTGGCTCGTCTGACCGATGTCAAGAAGCGCTGGAAGACCTCTCCAAAGCCATCATCTTTGATCAGTCTTGGTGTGCTTGCTGTGGTGTGCGCAATGCTCGCTGCTGCGCTTCATCCTGCTGGTTTTGTTGGTGTTTATGCGTATTTGTATGATGTGTCTTCCGATCCTGTTGTCAGGCAAACCGTCACGGAGTGGATGCCCACGGTGCCTTCACGACAACCTCTTGTGGCGCCACTGTTGTACCTCTGGTTGATTGTGGGTGCGTGGTTCTTTATTCAGCGAAGAAGAGTCGTCGATCGCTTTGATCTTGTTGTGTTTTTTGGTTTTGGTGCGCTCGCCGTTTTTCAGACGCGTGGTGTGTTATGGTTTGCTTTGGCGGCTCCGTTGACCCTGACCCCGTACTTGCCTGGCGCGATTGAAGATATCGTGGATGAGAGTGAAGTTCCTGCGGCCTTGCAAGTGATTCACGCGATGTTGATTGTGATGCTTGGGTTGATGGCTGTGCTTCCTCAACCTGGTTTGAAGACACATGCGGTGCTCGCATCGCTGACTTCGGCCACGCCCGTGCGTCGATCGCAACCCTGGCGAGGACTGGTCACGGAGGATACGCCGCTTGAGGCGATGGCGTGGTTGGTGGAGCATCCCGAGCATCGTCGCCTCTTTCATGATCAACGCTGGGCAGGGTTGATTTTGTGGAGTTTGATGGAGCGCGACAAGCCCACGCAGATGGTTTTTGTGGACCAACGTATTGAGCTGCCCAAGGAACAGATCTGGGGGCTGCATGACAGCATCAGTATGGCCAGAAGTGCGTGGCGTCTTCAGCTTGAGGCGCATGATGTGACTGCGATCCTCGTGGACCCCACCACACAGGCACCTCTGTTCAAGACGCTTGAGCAGGACACAACCTGGACACGCGTGACCCATGATGACCATCACTCCCTGTTTGTGCTCTTGCCCAAGGAGGAGGATGAGGATGATGGCGATGATCGTGTGGTGGAGGCAGAGTGAGTTTGCCCAGGCGCAATCAGGCTCCAGAGCCGCTGGAACCGCTGCATCGCGTGGATTATATTCCGCTGGTAGCGTGGGCGCTGGGGTTTGTGGTGTTTTCTGTATTTCGTGCGCAACACCTTATTGTTCCACAAGATATGAGCGCCTATCTGGCGGGGGCGGATGTGGCCTCAAGGGGGCTTGATCCTTACGCTGACATTGGGGAGTCTGCATTATATCAGGGGTTTCCGTATCTTTATTACCCTGCCTATACATTGCTCCTGAAGATCCTTGGACTGATGCCTGTGTGGTGTGTCCTGTTGTTTGATGGGGTTTTGCGTGGTGTGCTGGGTGTGTACATCGTCAGGGTGTTTGCACGAGCCACGCGCGCGCCCTTGCCATGGAACGCGCTGGTGCTGGGGTTGCTCTGTCTGAATTCCTTTGTGACAGACCTCTTTGTGGGCAATCTTGCACTGTTTATGTGTGCCATCTTTGCGAAGGTTCTGGCAGATGTGCTCTGGGGAGAACCTCTGTCAGGGCGTTTGAAAAGTGATTCAATTCTGATGGGTTATGGTGGTGCGTTTGGTTACGTGCTCATGGGAGCGTTGCTTGTATTGAAGCCATTTTGGGTTGTGCCTGCTGTGTTTGTGCTGATGTGGCGCAGGCGTTGGCTTGAGCTGTTGAACCTTGTGGTGGGGGTGGTGTGTGTGTTGCTTGTGGGAGTGCTTGTGTATGGCGAGCAACTTCATCTATGGCAGCAGAAAATCGAAGCGATCAGAGGGTTTTGGGATGCGTTTGATCTTGGCTCTGTGAGTCCGACCCTATGGGTGATTGCAGCTCTTGCGTGGGGGTTGATGGCTGTAAAGCTCATATGGAAGAGGCATCCTGAAGCGTGGTTGTGGGCGTGCGCAGGAGTTATCGTGTGGCCACGGATAGGGATGTATTCTTATCTGATTGTGATTCCATTGCTTTTTTGGTTGATGAGACGCCATGGAAAAGGTGTTGGTTTGGTGGCGATACTCCCGTTTTCGTTGCTTCCAGGAATGATCTGGCCAGATGCGATCGTGTTCAGGATGGGCCTTACATTTTGTGCTGTGTTGGGGCTGGCTTCGGTGTGGCTTCTGGATGATGCTGAAGTGCTCTCTGAATAAGAGTGGTGTGCTAAATCACAAGAAAACGGGGCATGTTACGATATATTTTGTAGGGGTTCGGCGTGTTGATGCGTGCAAAAGTTTTCCACAGGCTGTGGAAAACCGACATAACGCTGATATTACGATCGTTTGTACCTTTGTCTTTTGACTGCAATGTGGTTACCTTAAGAGATAAGGAACACAGGTTAACCCCTTACAAGGACGTGGGATTGTTTGTGTTTGGATGATTTTATTGGAGCGCTCACGGAAGAACACCTCCTGACTTGATGAAGGTTGTCATCGCAGATTGGTTCGCATGTGTTGTGCGGCCGTATTTAGTCGAAGGATGTCTTATGAGTAGCACACAGACCTCACTGACTCGAAAAATGGTCCTCTTGCAGGAGGATGTTCAGAAGCAGCTTGCGCAAGGTATCAAGCCAAGCTTCGGGATGTTGCGTGGTTTGCTTGGGGCGAGGCGAATTTTGATCTTGCCTCAGCTCAAGAAGCAACACGAGGTGCTCTTGCCAGGGACAGAGCCCGAGCAGGCCCGTGCGACGGTGTTGATTGAGATTGCGCTTGTGGATGCCGAGTACGGCGAGCAGCTCTCGTCGCGCTGGATTGGCCAGGCGGTGGATGAGCCGATGATTGCAACAGACAGGGCTGTGACAAAGGCGATGGAAGACTTTTTGATGAAGACTTTCCTGATCTTGCCCGAGTCTGATTTTGAGCAGGATGTGAGTGATGTTGTGGTTGAGCGTGAGCAGTCTGCAATTCGCAGGCAGCCCCAGGGGGCTGCGCTCCGAGCTCCTCGTGCGCAGCCGATAAAGACTGCGGTTGCTGTATCATCAGACAGCTCCAACACTGCACATACGATGACAACCTCTGATGATGTGGTGAGGCCGTTGTCCGAACATCCTCCCACGCGAGAGTCGCTTGAGCGCGGTGAGGCATCGCAGCTTGATTTGCTGGCGATGACGGAGGCAGTCAAGGTTGAAGCTGCCAATGAGGATGCACCATCGGAGCCATTGCCTCCATTGACCAAGGAGTGGAAGACCGCCAACGCGCTCTGGAGAGCACTCGTCAACGAGGTTGCGGGCGCCGAGGTCATGGATGCGTTTGAGGATGCCATTGAGCGTCAGCATGATGTGGATAGTTGGAGGCGTTTGACTCCTCAGCAGATTCGTTCTCAGTGTCAGCAGCTCAAGAAGAGGAGCGCGTTGGCTTCGGATGTGCGTATGATGAGTGATCGTGAGGAGTTTGTGTTATCAAAGTTGCCTTTTATTCCTGAAGGCAGCTCATTGAACCGTCTTGAGGAAGAGCTTGAGCGTCTGAGTTTGCAGGTTGTGGATCGTCAGACATCGGAAGCTTTCTTTGCGCTGTACCTTGAAAAGATGAATGCCGATGCACTCTCGGAAGTGCCTGGAAAAGCAGCGATTGCGCTCGCAAGGAAGATGCGCCGCCTGAAGAATATTGAACGCGAGGAGTTCATTCTTGCGGCGCTGGCGGACGCACATCCATCCACGGAGGGAGACTCCACGAGCGCTGCATAATATATGCGCTGTCGAGGGCTTTGATGGCAGGTTAGTGATTGGTTTTCCACACAAATACACATCCCTGTGTGTTGACAGAAATAGGCAAGCTTTGAGCAGAACCTGCCATTGGCGCGGCTCCGTTGCGTTCTAAATTTGTGTATGTAGTTGGTAGCACGTGGCGACAGTGAATTCGCCAAGGCTATGGAATATTTATACAAATTATGAATACAAGGAGAAGATGATGAGCTTGAAAGAAACATATACACTCTCAAACGACGTGAAGATTCCAAAGCTTGGTCTTGGTACGTGGATGATTCCCAATGACAAGGCAGGTGATGCAGTAAAGCAGGCCGTGGAGATCGGTTACCGTCATATTGATACAGCACAGGCTTACCAGAATGAGGCAGGCGTAGGAGAAGGTGTACGCACCTGTGGCGTGCCCCGTGAGGAGCTTTTTGTAACCACCAAGCTTGCTGCTGAGGTCAAGTCTTACGATGAGGCGGTCAAGGCGATTGATGGTTCCCTTGAAGCGATGGGCCTTGAGTATATTGACCTGATGTTGATTCACAGCCCACAGCCATGGAAGCAATTTGGTGAAGAGGATCGCTTTATCGAGGGAAACCGCGAAGCTTGGCGAGCGCTTGAAGAGGCATATAAAGCAGGGAAACTGCGTGCGATCGGCGTGTCCAACTTTAAGAAAGTTGATCTTGAGAACCTCATTGAAGGAAGTACCATCAAACCCATGGTCAACCAGATTCTTGCGCATATCAGTAACACTCCCGAGGATTTGATTGCATATACTCAGGATGAGCAAGGAATGCTTGTGGAGGCGTACTCTCCAATCGCTCACGGTGAGTTGATGAAGAATGAGGAGGTCAAGAAAATGGCGAGCAAGTATGACGTCTCCATTCCTCAACTTGCGATTCGCTATACACTTCAGCTTGGTTTGTTGCCCTTGCCCAAGACATCCAATCCAGATCACATGAAGAGCAATGCAGCCGTGGACTTTACGATCAGTGAAGAAGACATGACCACCCTGCGCAACCTTCCTCAGATTGAAGATTATGGTGACGCAAGCGTCATGCCTGTCTTTGGTGGTAAGATGTAATCAGGAAGTCAAATCGCAGTAAAAAAAGCGAGGAGCGTATAAATACGCTCCTCGCTTTTTTTACTGCGATTTGACCTGTACGTTTTTGTAATCGGGGAGGTTTTGTTCGGGGCGAGCGTGGCCGCGATGGGCTTCACCAGGGTTTTGGTAGGGTTTGCCGAACATGCGGTCGATGGCCATGCGGATGCGAGATGAGAAGTAGCAGTTGTTGAAGGTGATGATTTCGCCAGGATCGAGGTAGGGGTTTTTGAGTTTGCCAAGTTTGACAAGGAGCAGGACCTGTTCAGCCACGGAGACAGGGCAACCTGCGACGCGAAACGCCTGATTTTTGCGTTCCTTGAACATCTTCCATTCAACGCCGACCATCTTGGAGAAGATATTGTCGGCCTTGGCTTTATAGACGCTCTTTTGTGATCGATCGGTGTACTGGCTTGTGAACTCGTGTGGTGTTCCTGCGATGTCACCCTTGAAGGTGGCGCAGTCGCCGATCAGGACGACACGCTCATCGGGTTTTGCCTCGATGGTGCCTTTATAATCGCCAAAGACGAGGTGAGTCTTTGGCATTTTTGTGTCTGTTCTTGAGTCGAAAAGCCTCATGATTTCAATGGCTTCTTCCATTGCACCAGGGCAGCCGCCCCAGCAGTAGTCGTAGTCTTTGCTGGGTGGAGCACCAGCATATGCTTTGATGTTGGTGCCTTCAAAGTAGTCTTCCACACGCACGAGGCCGACGCTAAAGCCGTTTGCTTTGTGTTGTGCCTGTGCGAGTGTGAGGTCACCGACGATGTTGATCTCATCGAGGCTTGCGGGGCCAAAGCCGCGTTCATGACACATACGGATATGGGGGACGCTCAAGGGGTCAATGCCGATGATATGGCAGCAGACGACATCAAATGCGACCTGGTTATTGCCCATGATGACCATGCCCATATCAAAGGGGATGGGAGTGAGCATGCGGCCTTCGCCAGCGGTGATGGCATCGATGGCGATGAACTGAGGTTGGACGATGTACTGGAGGTCTGCGACCTTTTCATTGAGGGAGTGGTCGTGGTCGATGAGTCGGTGGGGGTCATCCTGGATGCCGATATAGTTTTTAAGGCTGAAGGTGACAGTGGTCCAGGGGTGAGCCTTGAACTTGGGGCAATTGACAAAGAAGTCGGCGTTGGCGATGGGCTCGGGCGTGAAGATGGAGTCGCGCAGGCGTTCGTCGTGATAGAGGGGGATTTCGACCTGAGTTTCTTCTTCAAAGTGGTAGTGTTTGAGGCCATTGATACGCTTGAACATGGGGTAATATCCAGCGCCTTCAAAAGCGTAGCGGGTGGGCATGGTGATGCCGCAGCGTTCGCCGACAGCGAGCTCCTGGAGGGTGTCAGGGTCAGCAGCTTTTTTAAGCGCGCGCAGGACGCCTTCGAGGAATTCAGGGCGAGTGTAGGCGTGGGGGAAGTGATTACCCGAGGCGACGACGTTGGGTTTGACGAGGGTTTTTCCGTGGGGTTTGAGCTGCAAAGTGTCGAGCCCTTCAAGGATGATTTGCTCGATATGGTCGGTGTTGTATTCCGGGCAGTTGCGGAGGATCACGGTGGGTTTGGGGTTGGACATGGTCTGTCTCTTGAAGCAATGGGGAGGTGATTGGACCAGAGCGTGATGGTTCATATGTATCAGGATGCAGTGAAGCAGTAAAACATGCAAATTGAATACGTTTCAGGGTGGAGTTTGCGATCAATAAGAAATGAAGTCTTGACTTTATAGTCTGTTCTCCGTAGTTCTTTAATCGCCTATAGCCTATAGGCGATTAAAGAACTACGAAGGAGTCCAAGATGAGTGAAGAGAAGGCGTGTTGTCCTGCGCCCCGGGATGTGATTGAGGCAAAGAGTGAGGAGGAGGCAAACGAGATATTTGCAGGGTTTGCCAAGGCATTGGGGCATCCCACACGGGTGGCAATTTTGAAGATGTTGATTGAGCGTAAGAGCTGTGTTTGTGGCGAGATTGTGGATGAGTTACCGATTGCGCAGTCCACGGTGTCCAAGCATCTGGCGCAGTTGAAGAAGGCGGGGCTTTTGCGGGGTGAGATTGATGGTCCACGGGTGTGTTATTGCATTGAGCCTGGTGCATTGAGTTTATTTAAAAAGATGTGCGAAGACCTGTAGTTATCTTCCTTTATTTGTATGCGTTTTAGAGGGTGAGATTATGGGTTGTTTTGAGAAATATCTTTCGATATGGGTCGCGCTGGCGATGATATGTGGTGTGGTGGGGGGGATGGTCGCACCGGATGTATTTGGTGTGATCGCAGAGCTTGAGTTTGCGAGGGTGAACCTTGTGATTGGAGTGCTCATCTGGCTGATGGTGTACCCGATGATGCTGAAGGTTGATCTGTCGAGTTTGAGGGGAGTGGGGGATGCGCCAAAAGGGCTTGCGTTGACGTTGGTTGTGAACTGGTTGATCAAGCCTTTTACGATGGCAGCACTGAGCGTGTTCTTTTTTGAGTATGTGTTTGCGGGCTTTGTGTCTGCGGATGAGGCGCAGCAGTATATTGCAGGGATGATCTTATTAGGGGTTGCGCCATGTACTGCGATGGTCTTTGTGTGGAGTCATCTGACCCGAGGGGACGCGAGCTATACGTTGGTGCAGGTTTCTGTAAATGATCTTGTGTTGGTGGTGGCGTTTGTGCCCATTGTCAGTTTGTTACTGGGTGTCACTGAGTTACAGATTCCATGGGGCACGTTGTTGGTGTCTGTGGTGGCGTTTGTTGTGGTGCCATTGATCGCGGGTGTTGCGACACAGACGTATTTATCAAAGCGGGGAGGTGCAGAGGCTGTGGAGCGTTTGTCGAGTCGTCTCAAGCCAACCTCCGTGATGGGTTTGTTGTTGACGATTGTGATTCTGTTTGGGTTGCAGTCCGAGACGATCACAAGCCAGCCTGGTCATGTGGTGTTAATCGCGGTGCCGTTATTGATTCAGAGCTATGGTATTTTCTTTTTATCATATGGGTTTGCGTATGTGTTGAAGTTGCCGTTTAGAATTGCTGCACCTGCGGCGATGATTGGGACTTCAAACTTTTTTGAGCTGGCGGTGGCGGTGGCGATCAGTCTGTTTGGGCTGCATTCAGGAGCAGCGCTGGCCACGGTAGTTGGTGTGTTGATTGAGGTGCCCGTGATGTTATCGCTTGTGGCATTTGCCAATCGTACACAGGGGTGGTTTTCGTCTGATTTTTCAGTGAAGTGAGGTGAGTTATGTCCAGGTTAGATGCACGTTCGATCGTATTTCTTTGTGTAGCAAACTCTGCGCGGTCGCAGATTGCAGAGGGGTTTGCGCGAGAGCTTTTGGGTGATGATGTCAAGGTTCAGTCAGCAGGATCAAGTCCAACACAGGTGAATCCGTTGGCGATCGAGGTGATGAAGGAGGTGGGTATAGGCCTTGAGCAGCACAAGTCGACCTCGATTGATTCGATTGATTTTGAAGGTGTTGATCTTGTGATCACGCTCTGTGCGGATGAGGTGTGTCCTGTGTTACCTGCTGGTGTGGAGAGGATGCACTGGCCTGTACAGGATCCTGTGAGTTCAGATGGTGGTGTGAGCAGGGAAGAGCAGGTCAAGCGTTTCAGGAGTGCACGCGAGAATATCAGGGCACGCCTTGAGGTGTTGGCAGCCTTGAGGGATATGCCTGATGGCCCTGAGGCTCAGGAGTTTCATGTCAGTATACGTGTGCCGAGCTTGTCGGAGGCAGCGAGGTTTTATGGGTGGTTGCTCAATGTGCCTCCCAAGGAGTGGACACACCGTTATGTGACGTTTGTCAGTGAGCCTTTGCGTACTAACTTTGTGATTTTGGTGGACGATGGCAAGCCACTGCATCAGGACACGTTGTATCATCTGGGCATTGATGTGGGGAGCAGGGAGGCGGTGATGGCGACGCATCATCAGGCGTTGGCGGCAGGGTGGCACATTGAAAAGCCTGCGCGTACAACCTGGAGGGGGACGCCCTTGCATGAGCTTTGGCTCAAGGACCCTGGTGGGAACCTGATCGAAGTGTATGCGAGGCTGACAGAGGCAGAGCTTGCGGATATGCCAGCAGACAGGGAGCCATGGCTCCTGGTTCCTTTGGTCTGAAGTGCGCTGGGAAAAAATCGTGCCAACTCAAATTCGGTCAGGCGTTCAATGTGCTCTAAAGTGATCGTTTAAGCAATGATTGACGTATAGTCACAAGGATTCTGGGCGTTTAAGATAAGTGTACTGACATCACGAGGTGTGAGTGAGGAGAGCGAGACTTATTTTAAGCAGGAGCGGCCATGAAGGCGCACAGAATGTTGAAGTTATTGGCGAGTCGTTATGCGGTGTTGGAAGGCCCGGTGAGGAGGCAGTTGGACGCGCAGACGTTGTTAAAGATGGTGGAGCACCTGGATGAGGAATCATCGCGGGTGTATCTGGAGCGTTTTGTGAGCAAGTGGCGAGTGGATCTGATGGAGTTGAGCGCCGCCGAGTATGAGCGTGCTGTGGAAGGCGTGGCGGTGGCTCCACCAAGGGTTGGTTTGATTCGCAGGCGTCCGATGACGGATTTGGAGCGACTGGTGCAGGATGAGTTAAGCCAGGATGTGGTGGTGCGCGAGCAGCAGGATACTGGCTCCGAGGTGTTGGTGACGTTTGAGGATCAGGATGGCCACGTGCATGCGCTGTAATCGTTGCATGTGTGATTGAGTTTTGGGGGAAAGGTATGCAAAAACCATATGAGCCTGGGCAGGCGAGAAATCTTCGATTTCTCGCCTGCCCAGGCTCATATGGTTTTTGCGGGCAGTGTCTTTTGATATGAGGTGTTGAGATGAACGTAAGTGATGATTTTTGGTCTGGTTTTCAGCGTCGAGATGTACCTGGTCAGGGGGATGCGTTTGATGTGCCCGTGGAGGAGTGGAGTCGGTCGGTGCAGTCGTGTTTGGAGCGTGGGCAGACCAGTGATTTTGACGCGCAGGCATGCATTGAGTTGTGCGTGAAGATCTTTGGGCAGATGCCTTCGCAGTACCGTCGATCTTACGCTGTGAATCAGGCGTTTTATCAGGTGTATTATTCCGATGTGCAATGCGATGAGCAGGAGGCGCTCTTCTGGCTGGAGGTGTTTTTAAGAGAGGAGTTTTACCACTACCTGGATGGTGCGCTTGCATGGGAGGAAAAAGATGTGAGGGCGTACTGTGCAGAGATCCTTGAGGCGTTGGAGGCAGGTCACAGGCGCACTCTTGATGAGACAAGGCAGGGCATCAATGCGTTATTTTCAGCGCATATGAGATCGACTTATCCAAGCGAGCGCTCCTTTGGCATGGATATGGGCGTGATCCCGTGGAGTCTTGCGGCGGTGTATCGCCCAAGAGAGGTGGTGGATCTTTTGTTCTCTCTGGACATTGGTTTTATGACCATGGCGGGTTGGTTCAGGTATACTGGAAGCACAGAGGGGGATGAGGAGTATACCATCAATGCGTTGAGGCAGAGGTATTCGCTTGAAGAGTTCAAGGATGAGTGGACGAGTTATGGGACGGTGATGTTCTCTTCGGTGTTGATGAGGTGTCCTGATGAGGAGTATGTGCGTGCGTGTTTGCCACAGTTCAACAAGTATCACATGTATTCCGATGAAGCGCGCTGCATCCCTTTGATTTTTAAGGATAAGGATGAGGTGGTTGACATCTTCAAGTCGATGAATGTGCCGTTGGATGCGAGCAAGGTGCATGTGTTTTATGCGCGTTATGGGAGGGAAGGTTTTGAGGATTTAAGCGCGTTGATCATGCGACGGGAGAACAAGAAGCGTCGTGTGGAGTTGTTGAAGGCGTTGTGGCCCGTGTGCGCAAGTGAGCTGGCAGAGCTGATGCTGACATGTGAGCAAGACATCAAGACCCGTGAGGTGGCGCAGGCATGGCTGTACAATCAGGGAGCGGATGCGACGCTTGGGTTGATGGAGCTTGTGGGGCGTCGTGGCAAGAAGAAGGTCGAGGCGCTTGCGGTGTTACGTGAGCTTGTAAGTCGGGGTCATGGTGATGAGATCCGAGGTTTGTTGGGCGAAGTTTCAACGTCAAAGATTAAGGCTGAGATCGAAGCAGAAGTGCTTGCATTTGAGTCCACGGAAGGTGATTTAAAAGAGGTTGATACGGATGAGTTGCCCGACTTTTTATCCGAGGTTGTGGAGCGTTATGATGCCTCGCGTGAGAAGGGGGCGTTCAAGGCAGAGCTTGAGAGTTTTCTGACGATTGAGAACCTGCCTGCGTTGATATTCAAGGATGGTGAGGGGGTATTACACCGAGACCATCAGCTCGCCTTGTTATGGGCGGTGTCCCGCGCGTACTGGATGGACTGGCGTCAGACGCATGGTGCGAACATCCCAAAAATGAAGCAAACCAGCACGGCATTAATGGCGTTGCTTGATGGTGATGTCATCAGGGATGCGTTTGATCATGATTCGCTCTCGGCGTGTATGCGTCATGTGATTGAGTGTTGGTGGGGGTCTGGTTTTGAGCACAGGCAAGGGTGGTGCATCTGGCTGTTTGGTCTTGGGGGGCAGGACCAGGATGTGTTCTGGATGGAAGAGAAGTTGAGGAATGCCGCGAAGTGGTTTCCAAAGGCGTACTTCCGAACTTATGTCAGGGCGGTGCTGGACAACTTTGTGATGATCAATACGCCGACAAGTTTGATGATCTTTGATGTGTTGCAGGAGGGGAGATGCAAGGAGAAGATTCGCAAGGAAGCGGCGACACACAGGCGTGAGTTGTGTGAGTTACGAGGATGGACAGAGCAAAATTGGCGAGATCGTACGGTGCCTTATGGGGGGTTAGATGACAATGGTACGCGGGTGTATGATTATGGTGAGAGGACGTTCAAGCTGAAGTTTCGCGGCGCGTTTGATGTGTTTTTTGAGGATGAAAAAGGGAAGCAGTACAAGAGCTTGCCCGCATCACGAAAGACCGATGATGTGAACAAGGTGGGGGAGGCGCGGGCGGATTACAAGGTAATCAAGAAGCAATTGACCACGATCATTGCGCAGCAGACGCAGCGCTTTGAGGATGCAGTGCGTGAGCAGCACGCGTGGAAGGTGGAGGACTGGGTGCATTATGTGGGAGAGCATCCGTTGTTGAGGCATTTTGCGCGCAAGCTTGTGTGGTGCATCAAAAAGGAGGGGTGGATTGAGGAGGTGGAGAAGAGCTTTATCTGGTCGGAGGATGGGAGCGCGATGAGCGCTGATTATGAGGAGATCGACCTGAGTGTGTATGAGGATTCTCCATATCGAATTTATTTGATGCATCCTGTCGACATGACGCCAGAGCAGAAGGCTGTATGGATTGACGTGTTGGGCGAGTTTGAGGTGATCCAGCCAGTGGAGCAGCTTGAGCGCAAGGTGTTGACGGATTACAGAGGTTTGACGAGGGATATATTAAAGCGGATGAAGGAGGAGAATGGGTATGCGTATTACCAAAACTTTTACAAGTACAAGTTACCGTTGAAGTTTTACCTCTCCAATGGATGGTTCAAGCGGTTTAACATGAGCTTTGGTGGGTTGTCGGTGATGTTGGTGTCAGATGAGGCGGGGGTGATGTTATTGAAGAAGTTTGAGGGCAAGGAGGAGCTCTTTTTAAATGGGCTTTATGCGTTTGAGGGAGATGAGTTGGATCCTGACAAATTTATGGAGTCGAAGAACGTACCGATGTGGTTTTATTCGGAATTTTTCGTTTCACTGTGCTCGTGTTTGAATATGTAGATCTGAAATGGGGGTTGTGTTTTTTAGAATTGGGCCGATGAGAGAAAAGAATGGTAGGAGCCACCATAAATTGATGCGTAGTTGGTGCGTATCATGCTATGGTGGCGGGAGCCGTTCCATTCATAAGGTGTGTGTTAGTTTTACGATCTATTGATTTTTTAGTTATTAAGGAGAGCATGAGCCATGCTCAAGCCCAATCTTCCCAGCCTCAAACCAGGAGATCTTGTCGCAGGGCGTTTTCGCGTCGTGGAGATGGTGGGTTCTGGTGGTTTTTCGGTGGTTTATAGAGCGCGTCAGGAGGAGATGAATCGCTTTGTCGCGCTCAAGGTGTTGAAGCCCAGAGCTGCGACGGATGCACGCGTGGTGGAGAGGTTTCGTCGAGAGGCGCTCTATGCCAGTCACCTGTCGCACCCGAACACAATTACGTTGTTTGACTATGGCCACACGGATGAGGGGCTATTTTACATCGCGATGGAGTTTCTTGTAGGGATGGACCTGAGCGTGGTGGTGCAGCGCGGCGAGCCGATGAATCTTGGGCGTGTCTGGAAGATCCTGGTGCAGTGTTGTCGGTCGTTGGCCGAGGCGCACAGGTTGGGTTTGGTGCACCGAGACTTGAAGCCAGAGAACATCTTTTTGGTGCAGCGAGAGGAGGGTGGTGAGTCGGTCAAGGTGTTGGACTTTGGTGTGTCGAAAGCGATTTCCACGTTTGGCAATGCAGGTCCTGCGACGATGGCTCCGTTGACACAGGAGGGGACAGTCTTTGGTACGCCATTGTACATGGCTCCCGAGCAGGCGATGGCCGAGCAGATCTCACCTGCAGTTGACGTGTATGCGTTGGGCCACATTGCATTTGAGATGGTGACAGGTCGGGCAGCATACTGGGACTGTAACAACCCGATGGATGTGATGTTACGTCAGGTCAATGATCCACCACTTGCATTACCAGCACCATGGAACAAGACGCCCTTCTCAAAGTTAATTACACGATGCACACAGAAGAATCCAAAGAAGCGTATTGCCGATGCGAGTAAGTTGTTGGAATACCTCATGGATGATCGTTTTCTTGAGTACATGGACCCAGGTGAACGACCTGTATCCACGCGCTCCATGCCAGCGATTCCCACAAGTATTGCAGGTCAGTTTGCGCAACCCGTGGCGCGCGCCGAGGATGTCAAGGTTGAGGAGATGTATCGCTGGGAGCTCAAGGTGTTGGAAGACGCCTTTGAGCAGGTGAGGCATGCCCGTGAGCCGAGGATGGTGGTGTTGAGGGGGCGTCCAGGCACGGGGCGAAGCAATCTTTTGCGCGCGTTTTTGCGCAAGGCCAAGTCACAGCACAATGTAAGCGTGATTCACAGGCAGACCGCAGGTGGGCATATCCCCGCAGATGCAGGGCTTGAAGCCGATATTGCCATCGCCGCAGGGCTTGATTTGAAGTCACGAGGATTCGACGAAGTCAAGCGTCTGATGAAGGACATGTATGGTTCACAACTTCCCGAGGACATGAACGCCGAGCGCGAGCTGACCAGTGGCCCATTGAATACGCTCGTGAGTATGCGCGATGCGTTTCTCTCACGCATTGCGGTGCCATTTCGAGAGAAAGCGGTGCGTGGCACTGTGGTGTGGGGTGTTGAAAACCTGGAGCGCGCTGACACACTTACGGTGTCGTTTTTGGACAGGTTTTACAAGGATTTGCAGGTCAGGCATGTGCCTATCTTGATCGTGGTGACAGTAAGCCCCGACGATTTGATTCGTCGTCCAGGCATGTCACGCTACGGTGAGCGCCTGTTGGCCGCCACTCGCCCTTATGGGCGTCAGCTCTCGATTTTACCTCCTGGAGAGCGCAAGAACGCAGGTCAGGGTGACGTCGAATATCCTGGTCAAAACACCGTAGAGGAGCTCGCCGTGAGCGGCTCTTATCTTGGCGAGATGCCCTCCAACAACGAGACATTTCTTGATGAAGTTGCGCAGCATGAGCGCGCCTCGATTGAGGTCGGCGCAAAGACTCAGCCCTTCAGGGTTGAGGACGTCTTTGCCTCTGCGCTTGAGCAGGAAGAGAGCAGCGTGGCTCAGGTCACCACATCTGCGAATCCATCAGAGGATGATACCTTTGACCGCGTGCTTGGTTACCTTGCTCAGTGTGGCAATGAGATCCCTTACGGGTTGTGGCGTAGCGTCAACGAGCAGGTGCTTGGGGAACGTCTTGGCAAGGTATCACCGCTGATTATGGATCAGGCCGAGCGCTTTGGGATTATCCACCAGACAAGCGACCGCGTGCTGTTCACCAAGCACTCCTATGCACACTCCCTGCGAGAAAACTTCGTCAAACTCGATGGTGCTCGCGAGATTCAGAGCAAGTTTGCAAACATCTTGATGGATTTCTATCCATCACCAAACCGCGAGCAGCTCAAGCTGATTGTGGAGCATCTGATCGGGAGTGGTCGTCACTCCGAGGCGATTCAGATGTTACGCGACGAAGGTCAGCGCGCGTTTCGTACGCTTGATTTTGACGCTGCACGTGAATACTTCCTTAAAATTCAGCAGCTTATTGATGGCCTTGAGATCTCCTCTCCCATTGATCTTGACGGCGATGGCGTGGTGGAATCCATTGATATTGAGAGGCCACGGCTGTGGATTCGCCTGGCCGAAATCCACGGCGCATTGCACGAGTATGGCGCAGCCGAAGATGCGATCAATCGAGCGCTCAAGGAGCTTCCCGAGCGCGATGATGCGTTGGAAGGGCGTGGATACAAGTTGCTTGGTGACTTGAACTCCAACCAGAATCGCTATGATGAGGCATTGCGTCACTATGAGCGTGCCCAGCAATCGTTGTTAAGAAGTGGCGCAGCCAACGCCTACGTTGCTGTGACAGGTGAGATGGGCCACTGTGCGTTGATGCAGGGCCGTCCATCTCTGGCGCGCGACTTGTTAAAGCAGGCGCTGGACAATGCGATCAAGCTCAAGGATGCGATGTTGTTGGCGAGGTTGGAAAAGTACCTCGGTCAGGCATTGACGACGCTGGGGCAGTTTGCAGAAGCAAGCAACAGGCTAGAGAGTTCAATGGCGCGCTTTGAGGCGATGCACCGCGATGTGGATGTGGTGGAGTGTCTTGAGGAGCTTGGACGTGCAGCGTATGCGTCCACACAATTTGACCGCTCGCGTGACTATTATACGCAAGCGATCGTGTTATCGGCGAGCGCTCACGTCAAATCAGGGAGGTCCCCGCACCTTGGCCTTGCCAGGGCGTTGGCCGCGCTGGGGAACCTTGACCAGGCGCAGGTACACTTGGTTGAGGCGTTGAACACCAGCATGGCCGTGAGTGATCCGTTCCGTGCTGCCGAGGTAAACCTGTACATGGGAGATTTGTATCTTGCCATGGAGCAGGCCGAGCCAGCCAACGCGCACTTTAACGAGGTGATCAAGATCAGCAAGGAGATTGGTCACACAAGGTTATGGCTTGATGCGTTGATTCGTCTTGCCTATGTGAGCTTTGAGCTTGATCAGGCAAATCAGACGTATGAGCTTCTGACCAAGGCAGGCGAGATGGCGCAGGCGATTGGTGACCGTGACGCGGAGTTCCAGATCAGGACGCACATCATCTTCTTCCAACTCATGGAGCATAACTTCGATGTCAGAGGTGATACGTTCTCGTCGTTGTTGGATGTGAGTAAGAAGTTAAAGTTGTCGCGCACACCAGTATTGTGTTGGCTGTTTCGTGCCGATGTCTCCGCTGCACGCAAGCAGTGGGCTGTGGCCAGAGATGAATTGCGACAGGCATACATGCATGCAGGGCAACTCGGGGATTATTCGCTCTTCATCCTCATCGCTCGCCGCGATTATTTGTTGCAGCAGCGCTTAGGGAACCTGGGTGATCCTCATGTGGGATCGGGCTGGGCAATTGGAGCGTTGATACCTCCCGAGATTGGAGCAAGACGTGGCGCATTGGCAGGAGAGTACACTCTCAGGCGAATGTGATTATGTTTGTGATGTCTTGTTTATAGCGTCGCGAAGCATTCGTTGCACTGAAATGAACCGTGGTTTATGATGGTGCACGATCAACATAGAAAAACGCAAATGCGCAGCCAAGAGGTCTTGAGAGGTATGAGCGATAAGAGCGAGGTGGAGCTCCCGGAGATTCAGGTTTCTACAGAACTTGGTCTTGAGGAGACAAGCAAAGGGGCGTTGGATCTCAACGATGGGATTGATGATGATGAGCATCCTGGCATTCCATTGGCCGAGGAGGATCTTCATCTTGGACGCACCATGTCCCTGAGTCAGGAGCTCTTTCTTGAGGTCGAGCTATTGTTTGGCGCAAGCCCTATCTTTGATGGTCTTGATCAGGAAGAAATCCGAGAGCTTATCAACGTGGCAGATAAGAGACCTCTGTCCGCAGGCGATGTGCTGTTCTCACAAGGTGAGATTGCACAGGCGCTTTATATTATCCAGTCAGGAGAAGTTCAGGTCAGAGCATCCGCGCCCACAGGCGAGGATATTGTGCTCGCCATGTTAGGCGCGTCCACTGTGGTGGGTGAGCTTGCGTTGCTTGATGGTGGCCCTCGTTCTGCCACTGTGGAGGCACTGAGTGATTGCGATATTTACCAGCTCAAGCGCGAAGAGTTTGATCGCTTGCGTGAAGCCATGAGTCCTGCGGCATACAAGGTCATCCTGAACATCACACGCACCGTGGAAGCAAGACGACGTCAGACTGAAGCGCGCATCGCCGAGGTCTTTGAAGACCCCGAGCAGCACATTGAGCTGTTTGCAAACCAGGTTCACGATATGTTGGCGCGCTTGCGTAAGGCATAGGCCGCCAATAACTCAGGTCAATCTTTTCACTAACAGAACCTCGCATATGTCGAGCTTGAGTAAGGTGTAGTTGTAATCATGGATAACCAAGAAATTATCAAGGCGCTGTCTTCTCACGCCTTCTTCCAGCGCTGGAGTCCTGGCGCTATTGAGCGTCTGGTAGAGGGCTGCGCCCTCAAGGTGATCAATGTCGGAGAGGCGTTGTGGAGTGTCGGCGAACCTGGTGATTGCGCGTATATCCTCCTTTCTGGTCGTGTCGAGCGCGTGCGAAGCGCTCGCCCAGATGAGCAGCTCAAAAAAGAGCAATTCATTAATCCAGGTAGCTTGCTGGCCCTTGAAAACTTGCTTGATGGCTGGCCCCACACCAGCACGGCAACCCCCATGGAACGCACCACTGTCCTGAAACTCCCCAGAGATTATTTTGAGCTGCTCTTTGAGCAACAGGACCCCGTTGCGTTTTTCCTGATTGACGCAATCAGTCAACGTGTGGTCGAACAGATGCGCGACGCAAACAGTCGCCTTCACAGCGTCTTTGGCCAGCCTGCCGAAACCTTGATGGTGCTCCGCCGCCGCCTTCATGAGCGTGAGCAAAAGATTTAAAATATATCGAAGTTAATAGCTTATCTTTCTGAATTTAAAGGGATTTATGGTGCCTTATGGCATTGTTTCCTGAGCGTAAATGGGCGGTGTTTCCTGACAGGAAACACCGCCCATTTACGCTCAGGAAACAATGCCTTGTTTTTGGAGTACAATCTTAGCACGGACTGTCAAGCTCGTCGGTCAGGTCTCCTGTAGTGTGCAATCTCAATCAATACAGAAAGGAGATTCACCATGGAAAAGACAGTTCAATTACCACAATCCCTCCAACTTTTTGGCCTTGGCATTGATACCTGCGTGATGCACGCCTCTCGCGATATGCAGATGCTCTGGTCCAGAGTTCAGGGCTGCAAGGCGCTGGCGCATGTGTCAACGCTCTGGTCTGTGTACTATAATTATGGTGAGGGCTTTACCTCATATAGAGCATTTGTGGGGGCCTGTGATCTGGAGCAAGCTCCAGGGTTGGAGCGCCTTGAGCTTGATTTGCAAGGGCGAGCGTATCAATGTTGGACGCCAGCCCCCTCACCTCAGGGGGTTCAGCAGGTGTGGCAAGATGTGTGGAAAGCGTTTCCAATGGGGAGGGGGTGTCAGGATGCCTGCGACCTTGAACGTTGGGTCAAGGATGACAGGGATATTGCTGATGTGCGCGTATGGGTTCAGGTACCTCATGACCATGTATCTCAGAAAGGAGTCGTCAAGTGAGCGATGTGAAGTTATCGACATTGAATGATTACAGGGCGCGGATAGGTCGTGTGATCTATTGGCTTGAGGGGCATCTTGACGAGGAGATTGAGCCCGCAGAGCTTGCCAGGATTGCGTCATTTTCGATGTATCACTTTCACAGGATCTTTCGCGCGATGACGGGGGACTCCGTGATGGGTTATGTGCGGCGGCTCAGGTTGGAGCGCGCAGCACACAAGTTAAGGCATTCGGAAGATGGCGTGTTGGAGGTTGCCCTTGAGAGTGGTTACTCCTCTCATGAAGGTTTCACGCGCGCGTTCCATCGCCAGTTTGGTGCTGCTCCAAGCACATTTCGTCAGGGTGTGGGGCCTCGTATGCGCGATGCGTTTGAGCGTCTGCATCTGATGGAATCTCTTGATGTATCAGTCAGGACGATTGAGGCTCAAGCGTTTGTGTGTAAGCGGCATATTCGGCCATACCACGAGGCAGGAGATGCCTGGCAGGATGTGTGGTGTGAAATGCAGAAAGTAAACCCACGCTTTGTGGCAAATATGCAATGTGTGGGGCGTTACTATGGTGATCCTGACATCACTCCCGAGGATAAATTACGTTTTGATGTCGGCGTGTTATATGAACCAGGTATGGTTGTTCCCGAGGGCTTTCGTAAGGAGGTGCTCACCGAGAAGATGTGGGCGGTGATTCTTCACCGAGGATCGTATGACACGATTTTAGATGCTTACTTGCAGCTCGTGGGGCACTGGTTTCCACAGTCAGGTTACGAGGTAGGTTTTGGGCCGTGTGTGGAGCGCTATATCAATCTCCCATCGGGCGTGTCTTCGGAGGATGAACTTTTGACCGAAGTGTGGGCTCCTGTGGCACAGTGAACAGAGCCCAGGACGCGAAGAGGGGCGGCAAATTACGCAGTAATTTGCCGCCCCTCTTCGCGTCCTGGGCTCGGTGATGAGGTCAAGGTTTACTTGACCTTCACCGAGGTTGTGGCTTCAACAGGCTTGTTGTTGAGCTCAATAATTTTGAACTCCACGCGACGGTTGTCAGCGCGACAATCCTTGATCGCCTTCTTCCTTGAGCGCTTGCCAAGCTGCTTGTCAGGGATGTCGGTGCAGAGAGGCTTCTCTTCGCCGTAACCTTCGCTCTGAAGTCGGTCAGCATCAACGCCTTGCTCCACGAGATACTCGCGGACGGCCTTGGCGCGACGTTTGGAGAGGTCAAGGTTGTACTCATCCTTGCCCATGTCATCGGTGTGACCATCGATCCTGATCTTGGTGATCTGAGGATTCTGCTTGAGGACCACAGCGACGGTGTTGAGGAGTTTGTAGGAGACCTTCTTGATGGTGTCCTTGTTGGTATCAAAGAAGACCTTCTCAAGGATTTTGATCTCGGTTGTGGTGAGGACCACGGTTTGTTTTCCATCAGGGCAACCGTCGTCGTCATCGACGCCGTTGTAGGTTTCTGGCTCCTCGGGGCACTTATCAAGAGGATCGATGATGCCATCCTTGTCAGTGTCTTTCTCGGGGCAGCCATCCTCATCATTGACGCCGTTGTACAGCTCGGGCTCCATGGGACACTGGTCATCAACATCAAGGATCTTGTCCTGATCGTTGTCAGGATCAGGGCAGCCGTCTTCATCCTCAAAGTTATCGAAGTCTTCTTTTTCAAGCGGGCACTGGTCATTGATATCGAGGATGGTGTCCTGATCATTGTCGGGATCGGGGCAGCCATCTTCGTCCTCAAACTGGTCGATATCTTCAGGGTCCATGGGGCACTGGTCATCGACATCAAGGATGGTGTCTTGATCGTTGTCAGGATCAGGGCAGCCGTCTTCATCTTCAAACTGATCAATATCTTCAGGTTCGCTTGGGCACTGGTCCACATCGTCGAGGATGCCATCGCCATCAAGGTCTTTGATGGGCTCGGGCTCTTCAGGTGGAGCAGGTGCGTAGTTCAGACCAAGCAAGATACGGAAGTCGGGTGAGCCGACGCCGCTTGTGACGCCAGCGCCAGCACCAGCAGATGCAAACAGTGAGGATGTGAAGCCATACTCAAGCGCACCAAGCAGTTCGATAGGACGGCTCTTGTTAAGCTCGCTTGGGTCAACGCCGCTGATCTGGTTGGCTTCTTCAAAGGACATGTGACCAAAGACAGAGCCAAGGACATCGAGGCGTTCCACAGGTGTTGCAATGCGAGCGCCAAGGCCCCAACGGAAGATATCACTGCCGTTGAAGTTTGAGACGTCTTCCGTGTTGCGCAGGAGCTGATAGGCAAGGTTGGCGGAGATGTGTACGCCGCCCTCTGCCTTGCTTCGCCAGTCTGCGACCAGGCGAGGCTCGACGCGAACCTTGCCATCGGAGTTGAATGAGCCTTCATCGCCTACAGGAATGTAGACGGGTACAAGCGCGGCAAGACCAAAGCCGCCCGCATCTTCATGAGAGAAGATGGAGAGCTTTGGTATCACGCGCATATCTGCGAAGCTAAATCCGTCGACCTGTTCATTGGGGCGACCAAAGTCCACGAGGTCATCGCCGTTTTGGTAGAGCACCAGAGGTGCGACGAGGCCAAGTTCGGCGCGATTAAAGAGGCCAATCGAGGCGTTGAGTTCAGCCTTGATCTGGTTGCGAATCACCTTATCTGCGTTGGAGCCATCGGGGTTTGAGAACTGGATCGGATCATTGACCCAGTGTGATACAAAACCAAAACTTGGCTTGAGGTGAGGCAACGTGGAGGATGTCGCGATGTTGAGGATGTTTAAAGGCTGGGAGGTCAGCGGCTCAAAGTGTTCGACCTGAAACGCGGTCTTTGAGGTGTCGCTTTGAGCCTGTGCGGTGCTCTGCATGGCCACGGTTGTGGCCACCAGAGCACCGACTTGAGCTACTTTAGACGCTTTGGAGAGCTGTTTTTTTTTTCGGTTTGCTCGGAAAAGTCCGATGCCGAAAATTGCCAGGAAACCAAGCAGAAGTGGGAGTTTATCACCACCCTGATGCGAGGAGCCAGGCGCCACAACGGCACACGCACCACCGCGCACGATGCGGTTATCGGTAGCGGCGACAGCGTTGATAATCACAGGTGTGGATGTGCCTGTTTTTCCATTCAGGTCGGCGTTTGCTTCAATGGTGTGCTCGCCTTCTGCGATGGGCTCGTCAGGAGTAAAGCTCCAGTTTCCGCCCTCATCTGCGACGGTGGTGCCGATGGTTTCGCCGTCGATCACGATGACCACGGTTGCGCCAGGTTCTGTTGTACCTGTGATGGTTGGCGTGGTGTCTGTGTCGGCGTTGTTGGATGGAGAGTCAATGGTGATGGTGATGGTGTCACCACCGTTTCCGTTGTTTCCGTTGTTTCCGTTGTTTCCGCCATCATTGATGATGGTGAATGTGGTCTGATCCGAGGCTGTGCCCTGTGTTGCTGTGACGGAGTTTTCGCCAATGGGAAGCTCCGAGCCAGGAGTAAAGCTCCAGTTGCCATCTGCGTCTGCGGTGACTTCAGTGGCGGCGCCGCCGTTGATGCTGACAGAGACAGTGGAGTTGGGCTTTGCTGTACCAGAGATTTCAGGCTGACGCTCTGCGGTCATGCTTCCATCAGCAGGAGTGGTGATGGTGACCATGTCATTGGAGACAGTGAATGTGGTGGAGTCCATGGCATCGGTGCCAGGGATTGTGACCACGATGGTGTGCTCACCTTCACCAAGAGATTCGCCAGGAGTGTAGCTCCATGTGCCATCTTCGCCGACTTCCACAGAGATAGGGGCGCCACCATCGATGACGATCTCTACAGTCGTGCCAGGTGTTGCCTGACCAGTAATCGTGGGCGTGTCATCCTGAGTAATCTCACCATTTGCAGGTGTGATGATTTCCACGCCGCTGTCGACCACTTCAAAGGTCACGGAGTCCATGGCGGTGGAGTCTTCAACAGTAGCAGTGACGGTGACTTCTCCCGAGGCGAGGTCAGAGGATGGGGTATAAGACCAGTTGCCCTGAGCATCTGATGTGGTGGTGAAGGTCATGCCATTGATGGTGATGACGATGGTCTGGTTTGGTGTCGCTGTGCCCGAAATTGTGGGGCGCTTTTGCAGCGTCTTGTCGCCTTCTTCAGGAGCAACGATGTTGATCTCGCGAGGGACAAACTCCACGACAGTGACGGTGGTATCTGCGCCCGGTGAGTTGATATCACCATCGGAGATCGATGTGCTGGGGACGTTGAGTGTGGCGGTGATGTAAGAGATCACGGCCTGGTTTTCAATCATATCGCCTTCCATGAGGTCGTCATCGATGCGAACCCTGAAGGTGACTGTGTAGGTGCTGTTTTGACCCACGGTGCCTGCGGTGGAGCCTGTTGCTCCCGTGCCGAGGTTGACCGTGATTGAGTTTGTGATGGAGTCAAAGAACCAGAGGTCGCCATCCTGAGCATCAGAGTATGACACGCCGTTGACCTGACCGCTGTTGTTCACATAGGTGGTGCCAGCAGGGATGATATCCTCGAGGGTCACGTTTGTCGCATCATCACCACCTTCGTTTGTGACGGTGATGGTGTAGAGAAGTTCATCGCCAACGGTGACTGGAGAACCGTTGATATCTTCAGCTGTCTTGGTGACGACCATTTCAGGTGCGTAGAGCACGGTGCCGAATGTGACCACGCCAGGGAAGTAGTTATCGCCCGATGTGTCGAGTTTGAGCACGGCGTTGGTGGAGTTGTTGGCAAGGAGGTTCACCACTTCAACGAGCTTGAGATCAAAGCCAAGGTTGTTGAAGTAAGAGGGGCTACGTTGCGTGATGGAAGAACCAAGACGTGTGATACGTGCGTTAAAGAAGTTGTCCTGCTCGTTGGCTGTGTCGGAGATAGCGACGCCATTGAGACGGAAGCTGTCTCCGCCTGCGCCCTGGTCACCTTCGTAAGCGATGGCGCCCACGCGTGTGATCACGTTACCTGAAGCAGGAGAGCGGAACCCCGAGAGGTTGATGTTCACAGAACCGCTCATGTTCTGGTCAAGTACAAGACCAAAGCCATCGTACACCACGAGGTTGCGCAAGGGCTGAGAAGGGTCTTCATAGACGATGACAAGGCCCCAGCCGCCAAAGCGGTTCTGACCCGTACCTGTCTGCACGTTGGCGACGGTGTAGGAACCGTTTCCTGTGCTTGGGACCTGGTTTGTGACTTCAGACAGACACTGGTACACCTGGCCTGTGAGGGCATCATTACCCACGCCTGTGGCGTCATCACATGTGGACGCTGTCACGGTGATGTAGCCATTGGTCAGCGGAGAGCGAAGACGAACGGTGTTCTTGAGGCTGCTGTCTGGTGCTGCTGCACCTGTGCCGTTGGAGCCCGTGCGTGTACGGCCACCCCAGTAAAGTCCTGCCCACAACACGCGTGCGTTTTGTGGGAGGTTGACCAGCGCGGTGCTGGAGTTGAACGTGGTCGCGTCGTTATCTGTGTCGACATAGACCATGTCATGTGAGTTGTTGTTGGCGGCATCGCCTGTGGAGGTGACGCCTATCTGGACATCAGAGCATCCAGCGCTACCTGCTGGGCAGGTCAGGACGCTGTTACCTGTCAGGACGATGTCTCCTGGTGTGCTTCGTGAAAAGCGTGAGGAGAAGTCGCGCACGATCTGGGCTGAGGCTGTCGAGGACAGGCTCAAGGCGAGCATGAACAGGAATGCCTGAAGTAAGAACTTCTTGCGCTGTGTGTTGGTTAACTTTCGTTGCATACGTTTTTTGGGGGTTAAGTGGTTGGTTTTACTTTGTGAACGGATCATTATATACAGGCTTTCCTGTGGAGGATGTACCTGTGGTTTATTCCATGATGTGACCTCTTCTCCTGAGCTACGAAAAGTCAGGCAAGGTCACATAACTTGTAGCAAGTTCCTGGAGCGAGGGTGTGTCTAAAGTGTACATGCTTGAATATTCAAGGGCGGTAATGCTTTAGGTTCTGTTGACATAAGCTCCCATCGCGGAGCTTGCCCCGAAGAAAAGAGGAGAAGAGAAGCATCTTCAGGCGATCCCGATCGCCCTTCATTGCCTCTCTCCCCCTCATTCCTCCGTGCCGTCGCTCTGCTCGGTCCGCCTACGTCAACAGAACCTAGAGTGAATCCACATAAGGGTCTGCTTATTGCTTTTTATAGAAAGAATCAAGTGATTCTGAAGGAATATGTCGATTTGTTTCTCTGGGGATTTGGTCGGAGTTTAGTGATGATAGCGAACTTGCATGACGCAATGGCATGTTCACGAGGTAACGCGGGTTTATCCTGAACTC
The DNA here is from genome assembly GCA_950059285.1 of uncultured Pseudomonadota bacterium. Lineage (GTDB taxonomy): Bacteria > Myxococcota_A > Bradymonadia > Bradymonadales > Bradymonadaceae > CATLTV01. The sequence goes on from CATLTV010000003.1 coordinate 43,120, forward strand.
GCGATGAAACAGAAGCAAAGAAGGGGGCGACCTGTTGCGCCAGCAACAGGTCGCCCCCTTCTTTGCTTCTGTGGCTTGTCAAATGATGTGAAATCAGCCACTTTAAGTAGAACATATAAGACGTAAATCCTCTGGGGAGTAATCTTCAGGGCTGTTTGTGATGATGCTTTGGTAGGAGAAGAGTATGAATATTGGTGTGATTGGTGGTGGTTCCTGGGGCACAGCGCTCGCGAAGTTGCTCGCTGACAAGGGTTATGCCGTACAAATCTGGTGTTATGATGAAAGTCTGGATGAGACGATTAACACGACCCACGAGAACAACATTTACCTGCCCGACATTCAGCTCCCTGATAACCTTGTGGCTACCTCTGACCTGGAAGAGGTCGTGACCAACAAGGACATGATCGTCTCCGTGTCTCCAAGCCACGTGGTGCGTCAGGTCGTGGGTGAAGTGGGCAACAAAATCGCGGACTGCACACCCATTGTGAGCGCCAGCAAAGGAATTGAGAACGATAGCCTGATGCTCGTCTCGGATATCCTTGAAGATGTGCTCCCCTCAAGGCTACATCCTTATCTGAGCTACCTCTCTGGCCCAAGCTTTGCCCGTGAGGTCGCCAAGCAAAACCCCACCGCCGTCACCATTGCGTCCTACAACCCCAACCTTGCTCGCCATGTGCAAGAAACCTTCAGCACAAACCGTTTCCGTTGCTACACCACGCAGGATGTCTACGGCGTCGAGATTGGTGGCGCGGTCAAGAACGTGATCGCCATCGCTGCTGGCGCTGTACAGGCGATGGACCTTGGTCATAACTCCACCGCAGGCATGATCACACGTGGCCTCCACGAGATCACAAAGATCGGCATCAAGCTTGGCGCAAACCCTCTTACGCTCTCGGGACTTGCAGGTATGGGAGATCTCGTCCTCACCTGCACAGGTGGCCTCTCTCGTAACCGACGCGTGGGCATGAAGCTTGGTCAGGGCATGACGTTGCAACAAATCCTCGACGAGATGAAGATGGTCGCTGAAGGCGTCAAAACCTCACGTAGTGTGCACCAACTCTCCGAAAAACTTGGCCTTGAACTCCCTCTGTGTCATGAGGTCTACCAGGTCGTTCATGAAAACAAACCCGCGATGCAGGCCGTTGAAGATATCATGTCTCGTGACCTGAAGCCCGAGCTCATGGGACTTTACGGTTGATCTTATGCCCAAACGCAAACGCTGGTCTCTGGACCGCAAATGTCCACACCTTCAACATGTTGAGCACGAGCAGGAGCTTGTGCTCAACCCAGGCATATGCTCTCACCTCACGGGGCCTGATGGCATCGACTTTTACCTGAGTTATGATGTCTATCAACCTCGACACGATTTGTTGTGTGCAGAGTGTTTTAAAAATATAGATTTCTCACATGTTTATGTTGTGTGTCCTGAGTGTTGGAAACACGCCTTCAACGCACATGAACTCGAAGAGTGCGCGGGAAAGCCCGCGCACTTCAAGCCGCCCAGGGAGCACATCACCACCTTTGATGAGCCCACGATGCTCGATCATGTCCAGCGCTCCGATGTTGTCGCCATGGATATCCAGTCTCAGGGAGAGCACGTTTCCCTCTGGTGTCTGCATCACAATGGCCGCGTCCAACGCCATGATGTGAGCAAACCACAACACTCCTCTGACAACACCTTTACCGTGGAGCTTCCTGGAGAACCTCTTTCTCTGGTGCTCTCGCCATCAGGTCGTTACGCCTGTGTGGTTCAAACCTATGACTCGTTGCTTCATCTGTATGAGACCTCCACGGGAGCCCTCATCAAGACGTTGTTACGCGGCGATTATCACGTGCAACATTCCGTATTTCCTGCTCAATTTGTGATGTATGAAGGGCGTGAATTGCTCGTGTGTGGTTCAAGTTGGAACAGAGTCAATGTCTACGATCCTGCTCAGGATTGCGTATGTTTGACCACACCTCCTGTGATCGAAAACACCAATGATGACGATGACGATGAGAACGATGGGATCGATTACTTCTATGGCAGGCTCTATGCCTCGCCAGGGAGTCAGTGGTTGGTGAGCTCGGGATGGTGCTGGCATCCAGTCGGGGTGATGAACGCATGGAGTTTGCCTGCGTGGTTAGAGGGCGAGCCAAGACACAATGAAACACATAATCAAGATCCTTACTTTTTGGTCTCTGATGACTGGGACCGCATCGCGACGTTTATCGAAGATGCCTACTTTGTGGTGTGGGGGATCTGGCATGACAGCAGCGTGATCCGCGACGGTGTTATGATTTTGGACACCACATCATGGCAGGTGACAAAGATCATTCCTCTGGGTGAGATGACCTGTCAGGCGCTCTCCTGGACGGGTACTCACCTCGCTGTCCTCGATCAGGAAGGCAAGGTGTGGTTCATCGATATTGATTCGGGAGCGGTTGTGGGGTGCTACGATGAGTTCGTTGTGGTGCAGATTTACGCTCATCTGATGATCGTGCAACATCATGATATGCTTGGTGTTGTGCGTGCGGATAATGTCTGAAAGACTTCGTCCTTGACATCAACGCATTGGTTCGTAGAGTTGCCTCCGTGCGCGCTCATGGTGTGTATGTACAATCATTGAGCGCCAATCCAATATCAAGTATGGCGTGGGGAAATTTGACCACATTCTCGTTGAAACTTCATGAGAACCAAGGAGCTAGAATACGTTATGGCCGAGTATAAATTTGAAGCAGAAGTCAGCCAGGTTTTGAGCCTGGTGATCAACTCTCTCTACTCCAACAAGGAGATCTTCCTCAGAGAGCTTGTATCAAACTCCTCCGATGCAATTGATAAGGCTCGCTTCAGAGCGATCTCCGAAAAAGACCTCCTCGGGGAGGACACCTCCTTTCATGTGAGGTTGATTCCTGATGAAGCCAACAAGACCCTCACCATTGAAGATAATGGCGTGGGCATGAGCAAAGAAGAGCTCGTGGAGAACCTGGGCACAATCGCTCACTCTGGCTCAAAGGCATTCGTGGAGCAGCTCAAGGCTGCTGCCGAAGCAAGCGATCAAGATGTTGATCTTATTGGTCAATTTGGTGTGGGCTTCTACAGCTCCTTCCTCGTCGCAGACAAGGTTGAGGTCATCACGCGTGCTGCTGGCAGCGATGAGTCCTGGCGCTGGATCAGTGAGGCCAAAGATGGCTACGTGATCGAGCCTGCCGAGCGTGAAGGTCGCGGTACATCCGTGGTGCTGCACCTTAAAGAAGAGCAAGAAAAATACCTCCAGCCATGGGCCTTGCGCGAGCTTGTCGCACGTTACGCAGATTATGTGAGCCACCCCATTGAACTCCCCGCACCTCCTGCGGATGAAGACGAGGAATCCTCCGACGACACACCTGCATTTGAGCAGATCAACAAGGCAAGCGCGCTCTGGCGTCGTCCCTCAAGCGAGGTCACCGAGGAGCAATACCACGAGTTCTACAAGCACCTCACCCATGACTGGGAAAACCCACTTGCCTACAACCACTTCAAGGTGGAAGGCACCAAGCTCTTTACAGGCCTGTTGTTTGTGCCTGGTCAACCTCCGTTCGATATGTTCACACCTGACGCAAAGCATGGCATTCGCCTTTACGTCAAGCGCGTGTTCATCATGGAAGACTGCAAGGAACTCCTCCCTCAGTGGCTCAGGTTTGTGCGCGGTGTCGTGGACTCTGATGACCTCCCTCTGAACGTCTCCCGTGAGCTTCTTCAAGACTCTCGCACAGTCAGCACCATCGAAAAGCAGGTCATCAAGAAGAGCCTCTCCATGCTTGAAGACCTCGCCAAAGGCAGCGAGGAAGACTACCTCAAGTTCTGGGATATGTTCGGTCGTGTCCTCAAGGAAGGTCTTCACTTTGCTCCCGAGCATGCCGATAAAATCGCCAAGCTCGTACGCTACAAGAGCTCCAAGTCCAACGATGAGTGGACCAGTCTCGCCAGCTATGTCGAGCGCATGCCCGAAGATCAGAGCGTCATCTACTACGCACAGGGCGCAAGCCAGATGCTCCTTGAGAACTCTCCTCACCTCGAAGGTCTCAAGAAACGCGGTTATGAGATCCTTTACATGACCGATGGCATCGATGAATGGGCCATGCACGGCTTGAAAGAGTTTGATGGCAAACGACTTGTCTCAGCACTCAGCGAAGAACTTGAACTCGACAACGACAACGAGGATGAAGAAACCAAGAAAGAGCGCGAAGAAGAGATGAAGGTCCTCACCGAGCGCTTCACTGAGGTGCTTGATTCTCGCGTCAAAGAAGTTCGCGTCAGTGAGCGTCTTGAGGATTCCCCTGTCTGTCTTGTCGTGCCTGAAGGCGGCATGCACGCGCACATCGAGCGCATGCTCCGCGCACAGGATCAGGACGTGCCTCACACCAAGCGTATCCTTGAGGTCAACCCCAAGCATGCCTTGATCAAGAACCTCAAAAGCCTCGCAGAAAAAGATGAGTCCGCCAATGTACAGGAGTGGATCGAGCTCCTTTACGACCAGGCCCTCATCGCAGAAGGCAGCCCGCTTGATAACCCCGCGCTCTTTGCCAAGCGCGTGACATCTCTGATGGAAGGTGCACTTAAATAAGTGCACTGACAGGAAGTCAAACGCCAAAAGGGGCGAGATTTGCGCAGCAAATCTCGCCCCTTTTGGCGTTTGACTTCCTGTCTCCTGTTACCATGTTCCTTGCACACAATTGTTGGCATCGTATTTTCCATAAAATTGAAATGGTTACATGATGCTCTGTTCTCTTTTTAAGGATGAAAAATAGTATGCAATACCGTCAAGTTGGTAAGAGTGGTCTGAGAGTCAGTGAGATCTCCATCGGAGGTTGGCTTACATTTGGTAGCAGCGTCCACGATGAAACTGCACATGATATCCTTGAGCTTGCGCTTGAGCATGGCATTAACTTCATCGACGTCGCTGACATCTACGCCAAGGGCGAAAGTGAGCGCGTTGTAGGTGAGTTCATCAAGGACAAGGATCGCAGCAAGCTCGTCATCTCCTCCAAAACCTACTGGCCCATGAGCGAGGACGTGAACGATAAGGGCCTCTCCAGAAAACACATCATGGAGAGCGTTGAGAAATCCTTGAAGCGTCTCAACACCGACTATCTCGATATCTACTTCTGCCACAGATACGACGAAAACACGCCCCTTGATGAAACCGTGCGTGCCATGGAAGATCTCGTGCGCCAGGGCAAGATCCTCTACTGGGGCACCAGCATGTGGAGCGATGATCAGCTCAAGCAAGCTCACGAACTGGCAGGCAAATACAATGCTTACGCGCCCACCGTTGAACAACCTCGCTACAACCTCATTCACCGTGAGATTGAATCAGGCGTGCTCCCCATGAGCGAAAACCTCGGTATGGGCCTCGTCGTCTGGAGCCCACTTGCGCAAGGTTTGCTCACAGGCAAATACAACGATGGCATCCCTGAAGGTAGTCGCGCAGCAACCTCTGACTGGCTCAAGCAAGACCTCACCGAGGAGAACCTCAAGGCCACCAAAGAGTTCTGCAACATTGCCAAATCTCTTGAAGTCAAACCTTCACAGCTTGCGCTCGCATGGTGTCTCACCAAGGACACTGTCAGCAGCGTTATCACAGGTGCTAGCAGCAAAGCTCAACTAGCTGAGAACGTTGAAGCTACCAAAATCGACCTCGACGATGAGGTGATTGCTAAACTCAATAGCTTGTTTTAAGCTGAACGCCTTGATTCCAGAGGCAAAAAAGAAGGCAGGGGGCGGTCTTTTGGCATGCCAAAAGACCGCCCCCTGCCTTCTTTTTTTGCCTCTTCTATAGTCTTCACAAAGGTGTTCAATGAGCGTGCGTAAAATCAGTGCAGAGGGTCAGGTCTTTGCCATGGCTGGAAGGCTCACCAAGTTCAAGTCATACAATACGATCTTGCGAAAAGTTGCCGCGAATAACGCAACCATGGAGAGGAGCATCTCTGAAAAAGTGACCGTGTTAGTCGCAGGTGTCAGACCAGGAAGTAAAGCCACGCAGGCCATGACACGTGGCGCTCTGATTATCACAGAGGCTCAGTTTGTGGAGCTTCTTGAACATGGCGAAGTGGAGATTCAAACCCGCGAGGTTGAGAAAGACCTCAACCTTGAGAAGGTGATCGGCGAGCTCAGGAGCATCCTCTCTCAACCCGCGCTCTCCTCGGCCTGGACCGCGATTGTGGAGATGCTTGAAAAATGTGATGAAGACAGGCTCCCCGAAGTCGTCGCTTACCTTTCTCATCAACTTACAGACTGGGGCCGAGATGTGCGCTGGAAAATCAAGAAAGATCATGCCTTGTTTAAAGACTTTGCGCCCGCTTACTGGACCACGTCAAACCCTACGACACAGCTCTGCGTCGCTCCCCCCATCTGGATGCTTGAGGCGCTCCGTGGCGATATGAGTGAACGCCATAAGCTCGCCAGAGCCCTCAATCTGGAAGGCTTAAAACTCAATGGTGGTTTGGGGAAGAAGCTCCTTGAACATGAGGGCTGGCAAGATATTCGCGCCCTGGTGTTGGGCATACAGAACAGATTCTCCAAAGGCTTTTATACATATTTGGCTCAGAGTGATATAATGCAAACAATTGAAGAACTCTGGGTTTATCAATATACACCATCGGAAATTTTCATGGGGGTAGAACTCAATGAGGACAGCTTTCCCATGCTCAAACGTGTGGTCTGTAACGTGTCCTACCCACACGATAAAAACAAAGCATCACGTGAGGCGTTCCTGACAAAGATGCGAGATGAGACCCCCTGGATCTCCAGTGAGGTCAAGATTGAACCGTGGCTTTTTTAGGTGCTCGGTAATAGGGTTTTATGTTCATGTGTGTTTGGGTGTAATGTGTTGATTTTAAATGTAAAAGTGCCCAGTTTTTTGTCTTTTTTATAACAACGAGGTACTTATGAGCGTGCTGAAAATTAAAGCCCATCGTCAGGTCTTTTCCACAGGGGGAAGGCTCACCAAATTCAAGTCGCACAAAGCTATGTTGCGTAAAGTCGCTGCAAATCATGCGAAGCTGGAGAAGGACTTCTCTGACAAGGTGACTGTGTTTGTTGCGGGTGTTCGAGCTGGTAGCAAAATCATTCCAGCGATGACACATGGCGTAGTGGTAATCACTGAAGATCAGTTTGTTGAACTGCTTGAGCAGGGAGAGATTGAGATACAAACCCGCGAGGTCGAGAAAAACCTCGATCTTGAGTCCATGATTGGCGATCTCAGAAGTCTTCTCTCTCAACCTGCGACGACTGCGGCTTGGACCACGCTTGTGGGAATGCTTGAAAAATGCGACGAGGACAGACTCCCCGAAGTCGTCGCTTACCTTTCTCATCAGCTTGCAGATTGGGGCCAGGATGTGCGCTGGAAAATCCGAAAGAATAACGCCCTGATCAAGGAGTTCGTGCCACCTCAATGGACCAGATCAACCCCCGCGACGCAGCTTTGTGTCGCTCCTCCTCTCTGGCTAATTGAGGCCCTTCGCGGCCAGGTAAGTGAGCGCCACAAACTCGTCAGAGCCCTCAATCTGGAAGGTCTACAGCTTGATGGCGACCTCGGCTTAACGCTCATTCAACATGAAGGCTGGCACGATATTCGTGCCCTGGTGCTCGGCGGTACAAACACGTTCTCCAGGGAGTTTTATACATATTTGGCTCAAAGTGATATGATGCAAACACTTGAAGAACTTTGGGTTTGTCAGTACACGCCAGCGGAAACCTTTGCTGGTGAAAATCTTAACGAGGATAGTTTTCCCATGCTCAGACGTGTGGTTGTTGATGCACCTTACCACGATTATCCTGACGAGGACGCACGCACAGAGTTTCTGACAACTGTGAAAGATGAGACCCCTTGGATCTCCAGTGCTGTAAATGTTGATCCATGGCCTTCTTAGAACTTGTTTCAAAGCCCTCCCATCGGATGATTGTAAGAGTTGCCCAATCTCTGCGTCGAAGAGCCACTCGCGGTGACGCTGTCACAGCTTCGGGCCATTCTCCTTGAGCTGGAGCAACTCTCACTTCTCCTCCTCGGTCCTGGTTTTGAAACAAGTTCTTAAAACACATTCGTAATGATGCATAACCTTTTGGCAGGTAGGTAGGTATGAATTTTGATATTTCCCCACAACTTAAAGCACAACTGGCAGCAATTCGAAGGTTTGTTGAAAGCGAGCTTTATCCGCTTGAACCAGCTCTCCTCAAGGAGGGGTTTAACGCCATCAAGCCTCGTCTGAACTCTTTACGTCAGGAGGTCAAAGAGCGAGGCTGGTGGTTGCCACATCTTCCTGAAGATCACCACGGAATGGGCCTGTCGCTGATGAACTTTGGCATGGTCAGCGAGGTGCTTGGTGGGTCAATCCTTGGGCATTACGTGTTTAACTGCCAGGCCCCCGATGCAGGCAACATGGAGATCTTGCTCGAGTTTGGTACAGATGCTCAAAAAGAACAGTTTCTTGAGCCACTCCTTCAGGGCTCTGTACGAAGCTGCTTTGCCATGACTGAGCCAGAGTTTGCTGGTTCAAATCCTGTGCGTCTTGGTGCGACCGCCACGCTTGATGGTGATGAATGGGTGATTTCCGGGCACAAATGGTTCACCACAGCCGCAGATGGTGCGCAGTTCGCCATTGCGATGGTCGTGACCGAGGAAGGCGATGACATCAAACCACATGCCCGAGCCAGCCAGATCATCGTGCCTCTCAACACGCCTGGTTTTGAGCTTGTTCAGAACCTCTCTATCATGGGTGAGCGAGGGGAAGATTATCTGAGCCACGCAGAGGTTCGCTTTAATGATTGTCGTGTGCCCGTGTCCAACATGTTAGGCGAACGTGGCAAGGGCTTTTCGATTGCGCAGACGAGGCTTGGACCAGGGCGTATTCACCACTGCATGAGGTGGATTGGTATTTGTGAACGCGCGCTTCATCTGACCTGTGCCTACGCAACGCAACGTCAGCTCACCTCCGATCAGACCCTCGCTGATCAGCAAATCATTCAAAGCTGGCTCGCCGAGAGTCGCGCCGAAATTGACGCGGCTCGCTTGATGGTATTGCGCACCGCATGGCTGATTGATCATCAGGGCGCAAGAGCTGCACGTCAGGAGATCTCCACGATTAAATTTTATGTGGCAGGTGTCTTACAGCGCGTGCTCGACAGGGCATTGCAAGTACATGGCGGGCTTGGCATGACCGATGATACACCCATCGCGTTCTGGTATCGCCATGAGCGCGCAGCGCGCATTTACGATGGGCCTGATGAGGTCCACAAACTCTCGCTCGCCAGGACGATGCTCAAGCCCTATCGATTTAGAAAAGATAAATAATATCAGTGAGATATTTTGCCTGATTGAATCGCTCGTTGTGAGGTCACAGCGAGCGTTTTTACTGCCAGAATCAGGTGCGCAAACCGAGGATCTTTGCTAAGCCCCTGTTTGTAACGCGCATAGATTTGCTGGCCCACAACAGCGACTTTAAACAGTCCATAGATGTAGTAGAAGAGGATCTCTGACACATCGAGTCCAGAGAGCGCTGCATAGTGGTCGACAAGCTCCTGACGAGTGTCGTTGCCTGGGAGGGTGGTTGGCCCGAATCGGAGCTGTTGTAAGGCTTCAGGATCGTTGGGCTCAACCCAGTAGGCCAGCGATGTGCCCAGATCCATGAGTGGATCGCCAATGGTGGCCATTTCCCAGTCCAACACAGCGATCACACGGGTCAGATCATCGGGGTCAAGGATCAGGTTATCGTACTTGAAGTCGTTGTGAATAATGCTTGTGGATTGAGGTGATGGCATATGTTCAGCAAGCCATGTGGCGGCCGCATCAAGCTCAGGGATGTCATCTGTTTTGGCGCGTTGCCAGCGTCGCGTCCATCCCTCGACCTGACGTTGAATATAACCTTCTGGCTTACCAAAGTCTGTGAGCTGTGTGGTCTCAAGGTCAAGGCCATGTATCTCGGCGAGCGTGTGCACAAAAGAATCACAGATGCCCCGCATGGTAGATTCATCAAGCGTCACACCTTTGGGTTTTGCGCCGCGTAGAATCGTGCCCTTGACATGTTCCATGAGATAGAAGGGCGTGCCAATCAACTCGGTGTCTTCGTGAAGAACAATGGGTTTGGGGACCTTGGGCCAGTGAGGATAGAGCTTGTGAATAATGGAGTATTCACGGCTCATGTCATGGCCAGACTTGATATTTGCACCAGGAGGAGGTCGTCTCAAGACGACCTCCTCCTGGTTGTTTTGATCTGAGATCAGGTAGGTGAGGTTGGAGTGACCCGAGCCAAACTGTTGCACTGAAAGGTGTTCAGCATCAGTAGGTTGCACGTGTGTGGAGAGGAACTCTGCGAGTGTATCAAGTGGTAGCTCTTCACCAGGGAGTGGGTCACGTAAACTCATTTTAAGTCCTTGAATTTATTTGTCTTTGCATTTGATGATCTCAACTACTTTATCATAGGCAACGGTTTCTTGCTCACCTGTTTTGAGGTTTTTGATCCCGATAAGATCCTGAGCAATCTCGTCTTTACCAAGCAAGATCACAAACGGAATATCGCGCTCATCCGCATACTTGAACTGCTTTTTATACTTATCAAGATCGGGATACAGGTCGACTTTGAGCCCGTCCTCACGCAGTTTCTGAGCAAGCTTGAGACAGGTTGGAAGCGCCTCCTGACTCCAGAGCGTGATGAGCACATCAACAGGAGGTTTGACCTGCTGAAGTTGCTGACGCTCTTCAAGGAGTACAAGAATACGCTCAATGCCAAGCGAGAAGCCACATGCAGGTACGCTCTCCTTGCCAAACATACCGATCAGGCCATCGTAGCGACCTCCACCACCAAGGCTCCCCGAGAAATCACTGCTGCGAATCTCGAAGATGGGGCCTGTGTAGTAGGAGAGTCCACGCGCAAGATAAGGATCTAGCCTGAGCATGGTCGCTGCCGCGGTGTGTTGTCCAAGAGTAAACAGCTCGCCGAGGTCCTTGAGCGCCTGTTGACCTGATTCGAGGTGGCCGATTTTTTCTCCAAGAGCGTTGAGTGCCGCGAGGTTGTCAGGCATCCCCTGGTCGTCGACATCCACGGTGATATCAAGCATGGGGAGGAGCTTGTCGATGCTCTCCTGAGTGATGCCACGCTCAAGCAATTCCTTGGTCACGCCATCGATGCCGATCTTGTCGAGCTTGTCGATAGCGACAAGTGTATCGGTCTCAAGAGAGACATCAATATCGGCGGCTTCAATGAACGCACGCAGGAGCATACGGTGATTGACCTGAATTGTCGCACCCGAAAAGTCGAGCTTTTTCAATACCATGGCGAGCGCGCTGGTGACCTCTGCCTCGCAGGTCATGGAGGAGGAGCCGACGATGTCGACATCGCATTGATAGAACTCTCTGTAGCGTCCTTTTTGAGGGCGATCTGCTCTCCAGACAGGGGAGATCTGATAGCGTTTGAAGTAGCGAGGGAGTTCATTTTTGTACTGTGCGTAGATGCGGGCAAGCGGGACCGTGAGGTCATAGCGAAGCCCCATGTCCGCGAGGTCCGTGTCTTTGGGCTCGTCGAGGTTGAGGGCTTTTTCAAGCTTACGACCGCGCTGAAGCACCTTGAACATGAGTTGATCGCCTTCATCGCCGTACTTGCCAAGCAAGGTGTCAAGACGTTCGAAGCAAGGGGTGTCAAGCTCTTCAAAACCATGTGCTTTGTAGACTTCTCGAATGATGTGAAAGACGTGTTGACGTTGACGCATTTCATTGGGGAGAAAGTCACGGAAGCCACTGGCTGGTTTTGTCGAGATACTCATGAGAATAGTCCTTCAATTGAGTTTTGAATGAAGAATAAAAAGATATACGTGTCCATTGAACCTGGAGCGCAGCAGGCTCACTATATGAACCGCGCTCTGGAGCACAAGGTTAAGATGGTCTGGAAGGTGGAGAATTATTCCTTACACGAGGAACTTTTGTATCACTCGTGATGCCAGGCAGGTTCGAATTCAGCAAGAATATCAGAGAGTTCCATGTAGATGTCGTCATCGAGCATCTCCAGCGCCTGTCGTACATAAGCAATGGATGGCTTGTAATACTGAAGGAAGCTGGAGTTATTTTTCACACGGTCGATATAGACAAAACGCCCCGCATCCTTGAGCTTTCGCTGGATGGTCTGGAGGTTGAACATACGTTGAACTTCGGCGGAGTCATCGCACCAGCTCAGCCCTGCGGCGACGCCCTGTCGAGCGTAGTGATCGACGAGTCGATGCACCGTGACGTAGGGCAGCTGGATGTAGGAGTCGCGAAGGAGCGCGACGAGGTCGTAGATGGCAGGACCGATGAGGGCATCCTGAAAGTCGATCAGGTAGAGCTTACCTGCCTTGTGCATAATGTTACGGGATTGATAATCGCGCAGTACAAGGGTTTGGGGAATTTCGAGGAGTTCCTCGGTGAGGTGATCAAAGATCCTGTCGAGCGTGGCCTTGTGTTCGCCAAGAACGTCTTCACCATACTGTGCCTGTAATCCCCACTCGGTGTAGTGTTCAAGCTCCCAGCGGAGGAGTTCACGGTCAAAGGAGCGCTTTGTTGCGATCGTCTCGGGGGGCGTGACCTCGTCGTAGTGATCCTGTTTGAAAGAGCGCTGAACATCAACCATGAGATTGATTGCACGGTGGTAGAGTTGTTCTGTGGGGATGCGCATATCTGCGGGAGATGCGTTGAAGTCCTCTTTGATATCAAGGTAGAGGTGTTCAAAGAGCTCGTCGCCAAGGTCTTCAAGGATGAGGATGCCAAGGTCCATGTCCACAAGGTCAATCTGTGGGACAGGGAGCTTTAAAAAGGAGAGGTAACGGTGGACATCCACAAAGGGAAGTTCATCAGAGGAAGGAGCACCAGCGCTTGAACCCTCGTCGCTCTTGAGTTGAGCGAGTCTATCTTCGGGTAGGACCATGGCAATGCGCGTGTATTCATCACGAGGCCAACCCTGGTCTGTTTGAGGCAAATGAATGCGCCAGTAGATGCGCAAAGAGGCGTGTCCTCCGAGGTTATCAAGACGAGCCTCTTGAGCTATATTTTCGTCAAACAGAGAGGAGAGGGCCTTACGTATGCGAGCTTCCATGATGAGTGATACCTTGGACACTATAATCGTGTTTTAAATTATATGAGTTGATATGCAGGGTTGATGATGATCAAAGCTGCATCGTAAAACAGAGCTGAGATCAGAGAATTATCGTCATTTTGGATAAATGGGCAAGGAGAGTGTGTGAATTTGGCGCAAGAGATGCAGCGAGGATTGAAACAGCGAGCACAGGGACGCGTGAGGGGGCGTTATGCACCGAGCCCAACAGGGGATTTGCACCTGGGCAACATACGTGCGGCGTTGTACGCCTGGCTTCACAGCAGATGCCTTGAAGGAGACTGCATCTTGCGCATTGAGGATCTGGACCAGGGGCGTTGCAAGGATGGATACGAAGAGCAAATGTTGCAGGATTTACAATGGCTTGGCTTTACCTTTGATGAAGGTGTTGAGGAGGGCGGTGAGTTTGGACCTTATCGACAGAGCGAGCGCATCACCCTCTACGAGCAAGCCCTCGAACTCCTGAAGTCCCAGCAGCGTGTATACCCCTGTTACTGCACTCGCCGCGAGATGCAAGCGCGAGCCAGTCGATCCGCCAGTGGAGAGTATGTGTATGATGGTCGCTGCAAGAGGTTGTCAGCAGAAGAGCTTGCCGAACTTGCTCGCACACGACGACCTGCGTGGAGGTTTTGTGTGGATCATGGTGAAGTCACAATCCAGGATGGGTTCAAGGGTGAACTTGTACAGGATGTAAGCCGCGAGGTGGGAGATTTTGTGGTGCGCCGACGAGATGGGATCTTTTCATATCAACTTGCTGTGGTTGTGGACGACATCTGCATGGGGGTGACGGATATTGTGCGGGGCGAGGATCTTTATGAGAGCAGTCCACGTCAGGTGCTGTTGTACAGGGCATTTGGGACGACTGCCCCGAGGTTCTGGCACATTCCACTGGTGCTCAATCAGGAGGGGCACAAGTTGTCCAAGAGGGATCGTGCACATGGCGTGAGGGGCTGGGTGGATGAGCATGGAAGTCATGACCAAGGAAGGTTTTTTGGAGCGATTGTAGAGGCGATGGGATGGCAATGCGGGGAGTCCCTAACACTGGAGAATATATATCAGCATGCATGTGTGTCGGGCATGTGTGACACATGGCGTGAGGCAAAAGGTCGGTTGGAAAATAAGTGATTCGCGCTTATGATTGGCGTTGTGTTTTACAGGTCGAGAGTCGTCTAGAGCGTGATGGAGAAGGAGCTATTGGAAGAAAAGCGAAGGAGAAAGGAGTGAAGTTCAAGGAGTGAAAACCAAGATATGTAGCTATGTTACCTTCTGTTTTTACGACACTGAAATTCAGCCTTTACACAAGCTTTTCCCGACGGATCCTTCTTTATGACGCTCTAAATCAGGCAGTGTTCAATGTGATTGAGCAGTGAGGAAAGGAGATTTTATGGATAAGAACGATACGATATTTGGGAAGATCTTGCGCGGCGAGCTGCCCAGTGAGCGCGTCTATGAAGATGATAAGGTGTTGGCATTTAAGGATATTAACGCCGCAGCGCCCGTGCATATTCTGGTGATACCAAGGAAGCATCTGGTGAATTTGTTTGATGTGGAGATGGACAGCGAGGAGGACAAGGCGCTTGTGGGCCATATCATGGCTGTAGCAGCGCAAGTGGCAAAAGAGCAAGGTCTTGAAGAGAGCGGATTTCGCCTCGTGCTAAACAATGGCGCAGGCGTGGGACAGACAGTATTCCACATGCACGCACACATCATTGGAGGCCGAGATCTCTCGTGGCCTCCAGGTTGAGCAGGTGACATGATTTGAGAGGAGGAAGCTCGCTCGCTCGATTATGAGCGCGCGAGTTTTTTGTTTTATGACAGGAAGATAGAGCACAGACAGGAGGATGGTGATGGCGTTGAACAAGAGTGTCGTGGGCAAGGTTTATGAGGGCGAAGTGTATGACGTGACGGGGGATGCGATCCGTGCGTATGCAGAGGCGACAGGGGCGTTGTCCGAGTGGAGCAGTGGTTGGAGCAAAGGTGGCGAGGTGGCGATGCCGTTGTTTGCGGTGAGGCCACTGGTGACGGTCTTGTTTGGTGCGATTGAGGATGAGGAGGTTGGCATTGACCTCAAGAGGTTGTTGCATGGTGAGCAGCGCATGGAGTTTTTGGATGTCATCAAGGTGGGCGATCGACTTGAGCCGAGGGGAGAGATTGAGAGCATTGTGGAGCGCGGTTCAGGAGAAGTGCTGACGTTGGCGCAGTCCTTGTGGCGAGATGGAGAGGAGGTCGTGAGAGCGACGAGTGTGTTGTTTGTAAAGGGAGAAGAGTCAGGCAAGAAAGCGGGTAAGGCAAAGCGCCATGGAGAGCCCGTGGAGGAGGTTGTGGTCGCTGAGGGTGAGGTTGTTGTGGATGAGGATCAATCGGTGAGGTACGCGCAGGCATCGGGGGATATGAATCCGTTGCACACGGATGATGCGTTTGCGAAGAAGGCGGGATTGCCAGGAAAGATCTTGCAGGGATTGTGTACGATGGCGATGAGTTCGAATGTGGTGATCAGGGAGTTATGCGGGGGAGAGATTGCAGGTTTAAAAGAGATGAGTGTGAGGTTTTCACGACCTGTGTTTATGGGTGACAGGCTTACGGTGCAGGTGTTGAAGGGGGAGGGTGACGAGCATGGTTTAAGAGTGCTGAATCAGGAAGGAAAGCAGGTATTAAGCCGAGGTCAGGTCAGAACGCATTTTGATCAGAAAAATCAGACAGGGCAGGAATGAAACAATGTGTCGAAGCATTATAATGTGTGAGTTGCTGTCTCTACTCGGCGAGTGCTCCTGTATCTAGATCACACGAAAAAGTTTAGGGTGTGAGGATCTTTTGTGGATCCAAAAGGAGGAGGGGTCGTTCATTCATCATAAGGCAGAGGTCGCTCAAGAAAAGTCAGTTGCTTGTCTTGAGAAAAAATCAACACCCGTTATACTTTACGAAGCCAACCAACAGGAGTGCCCCTGTGGCTTTGTGAAGGAAACAAAGTTTCAATGTAGTTCTAGACAAAGAGGATAGAAATCATGGCAATCACCCCCAGAACAATTTTTACAAGTCCTGCAACAGCGGCTGTTGCAGCGGCGTCGCTTTTTGCGATGACCGCAGCAGGGGTCGCATTGTTTTCGATGAGTTGTCCAAGCCAGCGAGCGTATGAGCGCCCCTGCCATTATGAAGAGTTTGCTCAGGAGGACCTGAATCCTTGTGATCAGGCTGCTGAGTTGAACAACCCCGCAGAGCATGCGCAGTGGAGCGAGTATCAGTGGTTCAACCACGCAAACTGCTTTGCACAGCTCAACGATTCGGAAAGTGCGATCAATGCAGCTTCACAGGGCATCAAGTACTACCCCTCAAGCGAGGCGCTCTTCAACCTCAAGGGGTATCACCTCATCAACCTCAAGAGGCACACAGAAGCCGTCAAGACCTTGAAGCTTGGTCTTAGCCGCATCGGCGATCCTGTGCATGGCACACTTGAGAACAACCTCGCCTGGTCAGGTCTCTGGGTTCCACGTGAACTCGACCTCTACCAGGCTCGTGCGCTTTACAGGAACGCACTCTCCAAAGACTCCAAGAGCTGTGAGGTCATTCACACAGGTCTCTGGGTTGAGTACGCTGTAGCAAAACAAAGCCAGGGTCTTGAGCGTGCACAGGCACTTCGCACATTCAGCGCACTTCGTGAGAACTATGCGCCTTGCCAGGGTCGTTACGACGATGGCAACCGCGATCAGATGCTCGAAGTCCTCGGCGCTGTGGTTGCCTTTGAAGACATCGACCGCGAGCTTCGTGAAAACGCGCTCCTTGGTCATGTGCCAAACCTCGCCACCAAGCAACTCGCTCAGGGTGTGGGCAACGAGATCCGTCGCACCGAAAAAGGTAAGACCGTGCAGGAACTCTGCGCTGAGTCCATCCCTCTTGCGACCGCTCACCACACCTGCGTGGATATCGTCGAAGGTCTTGTCCGCGACGATCGTCGCAGAGAGCGCGCTGCTCATCACGGTCAGGTGAAGATTCGTCGTCACCGTCATCACCACCGTCACTAAGTCATTGAGATAGAACGCAAAGAAGGGGCGAGCTTCACATGTGAAGCTCGCCCCTTCTTTGCGTTCTATCTCCTTATCACCATGGCGATGGAGAGTTCTTCTCTTCCCTATCCGAACAGAAGCCCACGCAGCATGTAGAGCAGGATGACGCACAACACCAACAACACCAACGCCAGCATGGTCACCACACTCGCGGGGACCACCAACAACGGTTGCTTGGATGGTTTGAGCTTCACCTCTCGAGGTAGCTCAATGCCTTCAAAGTCATCGAGCTGCGCAGCCTGGCCTGGCTGTAATCGAAACGCTCCCGAGCCAAAAATATCGTGATCCTTCTCAAAGAGTGGGGGAACATATGCAGGAAGATCTCGGTGCTCACTCTGTAGAGTTCGCTGGATTGTCTCCAGGCGGCGACGTACAGCCATGGCATCATGGGGGCGATTTGAAGGCTCCTTGCTCATGAGCTCCTTGACCAGCTCAACTAACGGCTCGGGCGTGTAAGATTGCACCAACGGGGTGATGTCGGGCACGGGCTCAAACTGATGCGCGTGCATAAGCTCAAGATCGTTCTTGCCTTGAAAGGGTGCCTGCCCCGTGAGTGCTGTGAATAGGAGTACGCCAAGGCTGTACAAGTCACTCTGTGGAGAGGGATCTTTCATGGCGACAAGTTCGGGCGCGATAATGCCTGGCGTGCCAGGGATCTGTCCGCCTCGTGTCAAATTCACGTTCCTTGTCAGTAACTTGGCGACGCCAAAGTCGAGGATCTTGATATGCAGGCGTTGATCATGACGCTCTTGAAGCATGATGTTATCAAACTTGAGATCGCGGTGAATGATACCAATGGCATGGGCTTCACCAAGTGCCTCACAGATCTGCATAAAGACTTCAATAATATCCACAAGCTTGAGTCGTGAGGATTTTAGCGCATCACGGAAAGTCTCGCCTTTGATAAACTCCATCACGAGAAACATCAGGCCCGTGGCATCCTGGCCCGCATCAATCAGCGCGACAATGTTGGGGTGTGAAATGGATGCGACAACCTCAACCTCCTGAGAGAAACGCTGGAGGAGGTCCACATCATTGGCAAGCGTGGGGCGAAGGATCTTGACGGCAATGCGTCGCGATACACTGAGCTGTGTCGCTTCAAAGATAATCCCCATTCCCCCTGTGCTCATGATTGAGTTTAATTGGTAGCGCCCATCCAACACCCTTCCTACGAGCGCCCCTGGCGCATCAATAGGTTTGGTTGTGTGTATGGGAGGTGTGTTGCTGTACATACCTCCTGGACGAGTGGACATGGTGTGTCTCGTACGCAGGGCTTGAAAGGGGGGAATGTTCAGGGTGTGGGAGTTACCCATC
Organism: uncultured Pseudomonadota bacterium; assembly: GCA_950059285.1. Lineage (GTDB taxonomy): Bacteria > Myxococcota_A > Bradymonadia > Bradymonadales > Bradymonadaceae > CATLTV01. Next base: position 61,587 of record CATLTV010000003.1, read on the forward strand.
TGTCAGTTGTATCAAATGACAGGGTGGTCGGTCAAAGTTGTACCATGGCCAGGCATGAGAAACTTACATAAAGATCTTCTTGTAAGCAGTTTTGGTGAGCTTCTTGGTCAGTGAGTTTGTCGTGGAGCGAAGCGTTGCTAGCGTGGAGCCATTGAGCCATGAGGTGAGGAAAGATGCCTTGTCTTGCTGCGTGACGACATGATAGCGGCATGTGCTTTGGGTTATTTTTCCAGTATTTAGCAGTGAGAGCGGAGGGTGTGTTTCCTCAAGGAAGATATGCTCGATATGATGTGTTGTGAGTGTGTTGAGTAACAGTTTGTCCATGGCGAGTTGGAGCGAATTTGCCCGTGGTGCGAGCATGCGAATGGGGTAGGGTGAATGGCTCTTGATGCGTGTGAGCTGATGTTCAACCTGAGATGGCGACTGGTCGATCAGTGCTGTGTGATCGGCGCTCTGGAAGATGGGGTAAATTCCAAAACCAGGGAGGTCGCGCAAGACATGGGAGGGGAGCTCGTCGATGGATCTCAGGACGAGGAGAGCATGCTGGTGGTGATCATGCAACAAATCGATCCAGCGCGTCAGGTCTGATGGTGAGGAGATTTGGAACATGAGCAGGAAGCAATCAGGGCTTGGTGCGTACCCAAGGTGCATGTGCAACGTGGTGACACAGGCGGTTGATTGTGCGGTGAGACGATCAAGCAGCCTGGGTAAATGAGCCCATTCAATAGATTCAGCAGGAAAAAGAAGTGATCTGGGCGGTAGCATGGTGAGACTGTTCAAGGTAAAAGATGTGCTTAAGATTCTCACTTGGATTTGGCGAGACCTTCTTCATAATACAAGAAGCGAAAAATTATTCTATCACAATTAGTTCTGGAGATGAGACACACCATGGAAGATATGATCAATTACCAGCTCGACAATGGCATGAAGGTATTACTTATCCCGAGTAATAGCGCACCTGTTGTCGCATGCAACGTGTGGGTTGGAGTCGGTAGCGCCGATGAGACGCCAGAAGAGGCGGGCCTTGCACACGTACATGAGCACATGTTGTTCAAGGGGACCGAACGTCGAGGTGTTGGGCAGATCGCCCGTGAGGTTGAGAGCGCAGGTGGACATATCAACGCGTTCACATCGTTTGACCAGACCTGTTATTATGTGGTGATGAGCTCAAGATACCTTGAGACAGGTCTTGATATCCTCTCTGATGCGATTCGTCACTCCTCATTTGATGCCGAGGAACTTGCTCGCGAGCTTGAGGTTATTCAGGAGGAGCTCAAGCGTGGCAATGACTCGCCCTCACGCGTGGCGAGCTTGAAGTTGTTTGAGACAGCGTACAGTGAGCACCCTTATAGGTTGCCTGTGATTGGTACAAAAGAGAGCATTGACTCTTTCAAGCAAGAGAATGTGCTGGAGTTTTTCCACAAGCACTATGTGCCATCAAACATGACGCTCGTGTTGGCGGGTGACTTTGAGGAGGATCAGGCGCGCGCGCTGGTGGACCGTTTCTTTGCTGATTTTGAAGGCGCGACATACCAGCCTGTTCAGCGTCCACAGGAGCCAGAACAACAGGAGATGCGCTTTGCGATCATGCAGGAAGCACGTCAGGACAACCACCTTCGTGTGGGGTTCCATATTCCTGCTGCGACACATGATGACATCCCTGCGCTTGAGATGCTGGGTACGATTATGGGCCAGGGGGAGTCGAGCGTATTGCAAGAGCGCGTCTTGTTTGAGCAGGAGCTTGTGAATGGTATTTATGCAGGTTCGTACACACCTCGTGAGGCGGGTCTCTTTATGGTCTCCGCAGATTATCAGCTTGCGGGCGAAGAGAGTAACGGTCAGGCAGAGAGCCATGAGCATGTCATGGGTGCGATCATGGATGAGGTGTTCGCGTTTTGCTTCTCCGAGCCTACTGAGCAGCAGGTAGACAGGGCTCGTACGATCCTTGAGAGCCAGGCGATCTACAGCAAGCAAACCGTGGAGGGGCTTGCGATGAAGCTTGGTCAGTACGACCTCGTGACAGGCGATCCTCTCTTTGAAGACAAGTATTATGAGCGCCTTGGTCAGGTTGATGCTGCCGAGGTGATGGCTGTCGCCAAGAAGTATCTCAAGCCCGAGAATATGACCGTGGTTCTTTCATATACTGCGGACAATGAGGGCAGCCAGCCTGACTCGCTTGAGCAGGTTGTGCGTGGTTCATATCAGACATGTGCCAGCGCAGATGATGTGGAGGTTCCTGATACAGAACCGCTGACACCACCTGCGGAAACCTCTATTTTGGATGCTGCAAAAGCAAACAAATCCAGTCGCTTGCAGCTCAAGGCTGATGAGCATGGCTTTGTTGTGGAGCGTCTCAGTAGTGGTCCTGTGGTGTTGGTTCAGGAGAATCACAACGTGGCATTGTTCTCGGTCAGAGCGTTGGTCATGGGTGGTTTGCGCATGGAGACTGCTCAGAGCAACGGTATTAACTCGATGCTCTCGGAGCTTGTCACACGAGGCACCAGCAAGCGAAGCGGCGTGGAGCTTGCGCGTGACATGGAATCGATGGCCGCGAGCGTGGCAGGTATTTCAGGCCGCTCCACATTTGGTATGAGCTTGACTGCGTTGAGCCAGTTCTTTGAGCCTTCACTCGAAATGTTTGGTGAGTGTCTGTTGGATACCGAGATTCGCTCGGATGAATTTGAGCGCTTGAAGCGTCTGCAACTTCAGGAAATCCACTCCAGACAGGATCAGCTTGGAGCTGTGAACTACGATCTATTTGCCAGTGAGTTCTTCGGCGATCACCCCTATTCCATGAGCACATCGGGTACGCTTGAGAGCATTGAGAACATGAAGATGGAAGATCTTCGTGAGTATCTGGATGCAGTGATCGATCCTTCCGAACTTGTGATTGTGGTTGTGGGAGATGTGGATGCTGGTGAGTGCATCGCTGCATTTGACGAGATGTTCAAGGACGTGCAGGCGATTGAAAGCAACCTGACACCAGAGTTGAGCGCGCCGACACGTAAGGGCCGTAAACTTGTGACGGCAGATCTTGATAAAAATCAGGCACATATCATCGTGGGTTTTGATGCGCCAACCATTGAGAACGACGATCGTTACGCGCTTGAGCTGTTGCATGCGACGCTCTCAGGCCAGGGCGGGCGTTTATTCTACGAACTTCGCGACAAGCAGTCACTGGCGTACAGTGTGTATTCGACGATGTTGCTGGGGGTTGAGGCGAGCACGTTCATGGTGAACATTGGCACAAGTCCTGAGAAGATTGAGCAGGCTGTGAAGGGGATTATCAGCGAGGTCAAGAAGCTGTCCACCAACCCTATCTCGGATGAGGAGCTTGCCAGCGCCAAGCGTTACCTGATTGGTAACCATGACATTGGTTTGCAGCGTAACTCGGCACGCGCCATGGGCGTTGCGCTCGATAAGTTGTATGGCCTTGGTCATGAGCGCTCCTTCGAGTACGGCGATCGCATTGATGCGGTGACCCACGAGCAGATCGAGGAGCTTGTGCAACGTTACTTGAGGCTAGAGGACATGGTCGTGAGCATCACCAAACCCACCGAGGTTGAGGTGCGTTCAGATCTTCTTGATAGCTGATTGTGGCAATGGTTGAGTTGTGAGAGAGGGCGCACATGTACATGTGCGCCCTCTCTTTTGGTTTTATGTTGAATAAATCGATATGTGAGGAGGTCAGAATGAGTGTCAACAAGGTCTTGGAGTGGAGATGTGTGGTGAGAAGTCATTGAGTTGCCGTGTGTACTTGGTTAGTATGGTGTGATGTCGAATGTTGGGAATGAAACATGAGAAGGATGGTGTGATGAGGGTAGTGAGTCAGAAGCCAACGATGAGGGGATTTTGGTGTGTTGCGTTGTGCATAGCAGCAAGTGGGCTTGGGTGTGTCTTCACAAGCGGCGATGGCGATGGTTTGTTTGACCCTTATGAGCCAGACAGCAGTGATGGTGAGTGGCAACAGGACGTGGAAGATCGTCGTGAGCAACGCGACAATCCACGCAGCGCAGATTACAGGGGGGACTTTGAAGTTGAGCTTGAGAGCGAGTTGTTCACGCTAAGCATTGATGGTGCAGCTCTTGGCGAGGCGACCTTTGTGCATGTGGGTCAAGATTTAGCGGGGACGCCTCCGCATTGCCAGCTTACGCTAGCTGACAGGGAGCCTGATGCAGCAGGTCGACAAGGTTATATTATTGTTCAGGTTTTGGGTGATAGCTGTGATCTTGATGTGGGCGTCTATGATGTTTATGAGAGCGTGGATGAGGCGTTCAGGAATGATGGGAAGGTTGCGGTCAAGACGGTGCAGGTGAACGAGGAGACGGACAGCGCCACGCACTTTTACACATTTGGAGCGGCCAGCGGAGAGCTTGAGGTGTTGCAGGTTGATGCTGGGTCTTTGATCCAGGCGTATCTGGATGTGAAGATGGGAGAGGTCGAGGTTGATGATAAGGCTGCGGTTGCGTCGAGTATGACTGTGTTGGGAGGATTTGGCGCAGTGGCTGCACCTTGATGTAAGCTCAAGAAAGCATACCAAAGAGAAGGGGGCGACTGCCAAAGCAGTCGCCCCCTTCTCTTTGGTATGCTTTGCTGAATGTTATAAAAGATCAAAATAAATTGAATAATGCATGATGAAGGGGAGTCCAAGGTGTTGTAAGGTGCAGGACACAAAGTGATAAATCATTATCCATTGTGAATACGAACATAGAATTTAAGCGCGTGATAAAACGCAGCATATAGAATGAAGGTCTGCTGGAGGTTGAAGATGAGTGAGCACATGAAGCAAGCGGTAGTATTTTTAGCAGCGTTGATGCTTGCAGCACCTGTGGTTCAGGTGAGTGTGGAGCAGGATGCTCTGGCAGGCCCATTTGATACGCTCTCCAGCTCCAGAAAGGGTGGTGCGAGGACACACAAGCAGAAGAGCAAGAAAGACAAGAAGGTGGAGAGCCGTAAGTCGAGTAAGTCCAAGAAGAGCACCACGAGCTCAAGGCGCACCACGACACGTACCACTTCACGAGGCCGTACCACAACCTCAAGGACCACAACTTCAACGCGTCGTCCCGTGGGTCGTACGACCACAACTACTCGTCGTCGCGTGGATGACCGTCGCGTGGTGCGTTGCACCTCACGAGGACGTTGTGACAATGATCCCGTCACCGTGGGCACCACTCGCCGCAGGCCAGTGAGCACCACAACATCAAGGACAACCACGACAACGCGTCGTCCAGTGGGTCGTACCACGACTACAAGGACCACAACCAGACGTCGTCCAACGACGACACGTCGCACCACAACTACAACGAGGCGTCGTCCAGCGACGACACGTCGCAATGTGCATCATCATCACCACACAAGTTCATCCACACATGTGACCGAGGTGCATCATTACCATAACACGAATACCACAACATCAAACAGCAGGTACTACGGGCGTCGTACCAGCAGTGCAGGAGTGGCGACGACAAACAGTGCGCCATCACGTGGAGCGAGCGCAGTGAACTCCAATCCTCGCGAGTTGTACATCACAGGAGGTGTGGGTTTGAGTGGTCTTGCAGCCAACCAGATCGCTGATGGAGCGCTTCCTGGATTGGACTTCAACGTGGGGATCGGATCAAAGCGTCGCCTGATCGCAGGAGAGCTTGGATTTGGATTGAGTGGGTATCGTTTTGACCCGGATCAAGCAGAGAACACTGCGGATCTGACACTGGTGAGCGTGACAGGTGATCTGAAGTTGCAGCCCAAGTTGGCGTTTATTGAGCCTTATGTCTCGGCAGGTCTTGGTGGTCACGTGCTCAACGACCACATCATCGCCGAAGGTGCAGCAGGAGCGAGTTTGAGGCTTGGTGCTGGTGTGGATTTGAGGTTCGATAATGTGGCAGTAAGCGCGCAATATCAGAGAAACTTCATGGGTTTGGTGGGTGACGATTTGATTTATGAAGATGGTGCCCTGAGCGCGACCACAGAGACCTTGAGCGCGGGCCTTAAAATCTACTTCTAAAGCTTTGAAAATAAAGTGCAAACCAATGGGTGGTGACTGCCAAAGCAGTCACCACCCATTGGTTTTGTGTGGTTTATGAAGAGAATTAGAAGGTTGTTGTGTTTGAATTGCGCTGGACTTTCCTAAAGGGCGCTTGTAGAACATTAGGGAGATCAATATGAAGTCACGATGTTTGAACAAAGTGTTCACTGTGATTGCAATGCGAGGACATCAGACGTTATATTGTCCCTAAGCAACGAAGTAAGTAAGGTTATGTTAATCTATCAAGAGCCAGGATGTATGGGTTGTGTCGTTTTATATAGTGCCTTTACAACTCTGCCTGGCCTAATGGGGAGAGCGAGACATTGAGTCAACGCGGCGGATACGTTCTTAAATTTATCTCAGGAAAGTATCAAGGCGGGGAATTTCCACTTGAGATGGACTCTGAAATTGTGATTGGTCGTTCCAGCGAGCTTGATATGGTGCTCGTGGAAGACATGGTTTCGCGTCGTCACGCTCGAATCACATCGTTTCATGGTGAGATTGGTATTGAGGACTTTGGTTCAACCAATGGCACCTTTGTAAACGGTGAGCGAGTGACGAAGGCGCGTCTCAAGGAAGGCGATCGCATTTTGGTGGGTACCAACATCATCAAGCTTGTCCATCGTGACAGCATGAGTATGGATGGACCTCAGCTCCACTCTCAGTCAGGGATGGGCTCAGCAGGAGTGACCCAACCCCCTCTGCCTGGATCACATCATGGTCAGACCCTCTCGGGTACGATCACAGGTTTGATCGATGAGGTGCCACTTCCTGATTTGCTTCAGCTCTTTTCGACCAGCAAGAAGTCTGGTGTGTTGGTCATTCTGAGTGAAGATACTGGTAAGGTTTACCTGCGTCAGGGCCGCGTGTTTTATGCGACCATCAATGACAAGACAGACATCGATCCCTACAAGGCGTTCTATCGCATGATGGGTTGGCGTCGTGGCCAGTTCTCGCTTGAGCACCCCACCGATGAGACCTTTGAAAACGAGATTGATGAGTCCGTGGAAGGCCTCATGATGGAGGGTATGCGTCAGCTTGATGAGCTCCAGAACCTTGGCGGCGATGTCCCCGATATGGAGGCCTATCTCGTGATCAACAAACCTCTGGTCACTCCTCTGCGCGATCTCTCCCCCGAACATCTTGATGCGTTCCAGCTCGCGCTGAACTATTCCAGGGTGGCCGAGGCTTTGAACCACAGCGCCAAGGGTGATCTTGATACCATGCAAGACCTCTTGCACCTGATTCGTAACGATTATGTCCGCGTAAACTAACGCGAATCGACAACAAGAGGAGGCCCGAGGTGGGCGACTTTTTACGCAGTAAAAAGTCGCCCACCTCGGGCCTCCTCTTGTTTGTCTAAGAAATTAGTCCATCATATCAACGGGTTATCCATATGGTCTTGCGTCTTTGCTTGAACTGCCATTGTCAATCCTGATATCTGACTCGTATGATGTGCCTGCACGCGCGTTGAACACACACGACGTGTGCCTTCTAACTTCTCCTCTGTGATTGATACGGTGATCTTATGGCTAATGCTCCTGATGGATGGACTCCCCCGCGACAAGATGAGTTGAGGACTCCTCCTCATAATGATGAGGCTGAGCGCAGCCTCCTCGGTGCGATCTTCCTTGAGAACCGTGTCTTTGATGAGGTCCTGGCGATTGTACAACCTGAAGACCTTTACCGAGAGAGTCATCGTCATATCTTTCGTGCCATGGCTGCGCTTCACGCGCGCGGCGACGCCATTGATGTGATTACGGTTGCGGATTACCTCGCCGCAGAAAAGCTTCTTGAGCCTGTGGGTGGACCAAACTTTTTGGCGAGGCTCTCTTCCGAGATTCCTTCCGCAGCAAACGTGTCGTACTACGCGACGATTATCAGTCGTAAGGCGTCCTTGCGTAACTTCATCACCACAGCACATGCGTTGATCGATGAGTGCTACAATGATGTGACTGACTTCGAGGCGTTTATGGACAACGCCGAGAGCAAGCTGTTTGCGATTACGCAGTCAGGGGCGAAGAAGGGTTATGTCTCGATGCGCGAGGTGATCAAGGAGGCGTTTGCGCAGATTGAGGCGCTGTATCAGAAGGCCGAACAGGTCACAGGTGTGCCCAGTGGATTTATCGATCTGGATGATATTACTGCGGGCTGGCAGCCAAGCGATTTGGTCATCGTTGCGGCGCGTCCTGCGATGGGTAAGACCGCGATGACGCTCAACATGGCGGCTCATGCGGCGATCGAACGCAAAGTTCCTGTGGCTTACTTCAGTCTTGAGATGGCCAACGTGCAGCTGGCCATTCGTATGTTGTGCAGCGAGGCGCGCATTGACCAGTCCAAGCTGCGTACGGGTCGCATGACCGAGCAGGAGTGGGCTCGTCTGATCAAGGCCGCAGGAACGCTCAGTGAATCCCCCATCTTCCTTGATGATACGCCAGCGCTTCCGATCATGGAGTTTCGCTCCAAGGCAAGGTTGCTCAAGGCAGAGCATGATATTGGGATCATCTTTATTGATTACTTGCAGTTGATGAAAGCGACAGGCAAGAGCATTGGTTCCAGGGAACAGGAGATCTCCGAAATCTCAAGGAACTTGAAAGGGATCGCCAAGGAGCTTCAGGTTCCAGTGATCGCACTTGCACAGCTTAACCGTGGTGTGGAGAGCCGAGCGGACAAGCGTCCGATGAACTCCGATCTGAGGGAATCTGGTGCTATCGAGCAGGATGCTGACATCATCTCATTTATTTATCGCGATGAGGTGTACAACCCCGAGTCGGAGTACAAGGGTTTGGCGGAGTTCATCCTGGGTAAGCACCGTAACGGTGGTCTTGGGACAGTGATGTTGAGGTTCTTTGGTCAGTACACGCGATTTGAGAATCTTGCGCCCGAGATGGCCGAAGCGATCAAGCCACCTCCTTCCGAGTAGGTGTGTCTCATGCAAGAAAGACAAAGGGGCGG
>CATLTV010000004.1 GCA_950059285.1 uncultured Pseudomonadota bacterium
AAGTACCGTGTGTCTTATGATGATCAGGAACTCACCATGAAGGAGTCGCACTGGTTGGTATCGCCTCGTGCTATTTATCACTGTTCTCGCAACTGTGTGCGTCATGTTGAGGATCTAAACTGGTTACTTGGTTACATGCAGCGTATGACACCTCTTTACTTGTTCCCTATCAAGATGGGAAAAGCCTGGAGTGATGCGCGTGACTCCGAGCAGGACGCGACCAAAGAGCTGAAGAATGCGGCGGTATCTGTGGCATCCCTGACTCAAAATATTGAGGTGCCTTCGGGTAAGTTTAATGGTGTCTATGTGGTTGATATCAATGGAAAAGGCCTCGTGTCTGACCCATTCTTCCATGTGGATCATGTGAAGCAGTCCTTTGTGCGTGGGCAAGGTGTGATTCGTCAGGAGTACAAGGGAAAGAGCTTTCAGGGAGAGCCTCGCTGGATTATCGAGGAGCTCGTTGAATCACGCATCATGCCTTGAGTTGAGGGTGGCAGCCTGAGTGTGCCTGGAACGTAAATCCATGTTGATATGAGAGTGAAACAATGAGTCGAACAACACCAGATATCTCTGTGCCTTCATGGCTACACAAGGTGGCAGAAAATTATGACCAGTGGCAATGGTTGGACCAGGATGCCAGTGACAAGATCGCGGAAGAGATGAACACGCGTTATCTTGGACGAGGACCAGCCTTTGTTCCACTACAACCTCAGATTGTGAAGCTTTGCCATATGTTGGTGGGTCGACTGCGTGCGGTTGCCACGATCCCGACCACGGCAAGAAGACCTGATGTTGTGGACCATCAGGCGACAGTTTTTATCGAGATCACAAATCCCAAGCATATGATTGTCTGTGTGCATCACGAGCTGCCGCCGTTACTCTGGTTTCCTGCTGGAGATACAGCCAGCCAGCTTCGTGAGCAGATGGCACCTTATGCGACCGAGAGCTCTGCGCCAGACGTGGTGCACTTTCCCTTACACCGCCGTGGCTTCATTGGCACACCTGGCATCCTTGAGATGTCTCGCGATGAGCTCTTTGCGCACTGGTCCACAAGCCCTCTGGCTGAGTCCCTGTTCTGGGGAAGCGCCTTTGAGAAAGACCCCTGGCCTGCCAAAATTACAGAAGAAGAGATCCCTGGTTTGGCAGAGCAGGCAGCGTACTATCTGACTCAACATCAAGATGGTCCATGGGGCATTAGCTTCCGCGCGATCGCCTCAAGGAGCGTGCTCTGCTTTGAGGATATGGATGGGCTCTGGACGCTCGAATTACATTACGAGCCAGCTGCACACCATGATCTGATCCAGGCACTCAATGCTCAGTTCTCGCAACAATGGCCGCTTGATTTGCCCGTTGATGTGTGCGCCTTGTTGATTGGAATGCATTTCGAGGAGGGTGAGCAAATTCTTGAATTTATTCAGGAGTCATCCATGGTGAAGGGGCAGGAAGAAGAGCTTGTCTTCAACCTCTACGCGTATGCGAGCGTGATGAGAAATGACCTCTCCGCTGTAGAGACGCTTCGTCCATTCTTGAGCCATTTTGAGCCCGATGTGCGAGAGGCCGTGGTGGATATTGCGCTAAGAAATAACCTCGACTTCATGTTGCTCTGGTTCCTTGCTGTTGAACCTCAAAACTCTCCTCTTTACCATGAAGTCGTTGCGCGACTCTCATAACCATCCTCCTGTATGAAGGTAGATCACATGTTACGTGATGTATTGGTCTTTTCGAACGATTTTCAAATAGAGTCTCTTCATGCTCTCGCCGAAGAGTTGGACTGGGAGCTTGAGCATATTTATCCCTCGCGTGTCACATCTCATGGTGGATTTGTCTGGCTTACTCCTGACAATATACGCGTTCATTATATTGAAAATAAACGCTTTTATGTGCGCTACTTGATCCTTGGTGATGAGCATCAGGATACTCCGCTCTTCAAGCAGTTGATGAAGTCGTTGCCGATCCTGGATCTGACCGAGATCTTTCGTACCATCGAGTATGAAACAGACGATATCAAGCGTATCGAGGCTCTGCACAAGAGTAGCGCGCTTGTCTCTCCCAAGGACAAGGACGACGCTTATGCCGAGATGTTGCGTCGTCTGCTGACCTCAGATCAGGTCTCCGATTTGATGCGTATGGCTACCTTGCAGCTCTGTGAGGAGCTTGCATGGGACGAGTTGATGCCATGGATCGAGCAGCTGGCATATGAAGAATGGTTGGGGATGGACATGGCAAAGAGGGTGTTCAGGGCATGTCAGTAGATGAGGTGACGCAGGACTGCATCTCGGGTCGGTTGATGATTTCTCAGCGACGCAAGGGCTATCGTTATGGTCTGGATGCGTTGCTGCTTGCCACGGATCTGCCTGAAATTAAAGCGCTGGCACAAAAAGGTTGTGTGCTTGAACTTGGCGCAGGTCAGGGCGCTGTTGGTCTCTCTATTGCCTCACGTAAGGCTGCTAGCCGCGTGGTTCTTGTGGAGCGTAACGATGTGATGCGTGCGCTGTTACTTGCCAATGTCGAGCATAATAAGTCCCTATGGGGTGATGTTGATGTGCAGGTCAAGGAAGTTGATCTGCGCGAGTACAGAGCTCATCTTGATGCGCACAGTGCAGATCTCGTGTTGTGTAATCCTCCTTATTTTCCATTGGGTTATAGGCGTGAGAGTGAGCAGGCCGATCGCGCCGACGCACATCATGAACGTCATGGTGGTCTGGGTGATTTTCTCAAGGCTGCGACCTACTGCATGAAACATCGTGGTTGGCTCAAGATGATCATACCGCCATGGAGGTTGTCAGATGTGATGACTGACCTGCCTCATGACCTCAAGGTTTTGTCACTCCGATTCATCCACGCCGAGCCTGGCGAAGTTGCATATCTTGTTGAGATTATTGCGCGTCGTGGCGGTGGGCCAGAGCTCACGATCAGGCCGCCTCTCTTTGTGCGCGATGCAGATGGAATGTACAGCATGGAAGTTGCTCGGCGTGTTGCAGGAGCTGCTCTGGAGGATAGTCCTGCTGAGGATGTCGTCGAGAAAGTGCAGCGTGCGAGCGATAAAAAGCGAGGCATGGCATGAGGTTTTGGCGTAGCGCAGTTGTTCTGTGTGTAAGTCTTGTGACTCTTTGCTCAACGTCGTGTGCCTTGTTAAGAGGCTCCAAAAAAGACGTCACCACCACGCCTCCCGAGATGAAAGCTCAGATGAGAGCGACGCGGGCTGTATTTGAAGCGCGTGAAGAGGCTTTTGACGACAGCGAGTCTGGTTCAGAACATGAGGTCAGGGTGCGTTATAATCCTGGTCGATGTGGAGCGCCATCCGATGAGATCCTTGTGTATGGCTCGTGGCATCGCGTGGCTCTGGTGGGGAAAAACGAGCGTGTTGAGCTTGCAATCAAGGAATGGAAAGAGCAGCTCGAAGAGGATTCTCTTGAGCTGCTCCTGGTGGAAGGTGGTTGGGATAAGCGCGACTGGTTGTCGGCCTCGGGCGTGTCGTGGCCCGTCTTTGAGGTCAATGTGGTGAGCTCGGATGTGATCAGAGATCGTCTGACTTCAGGGGCATCAACGCAGGAGAGTGTCGCGCGAGTTGATGCACGGGAGCTTGCTCAAGATCGGTGCCATAACGTCGATTAAGACCCTGACCTTCGGCGGCGATTCCACGTGCTCGTACAAGCTCTTCAAAGAACGCTTGATGGGTGAGCAGTGTCAGCGCAAAGCGAGGCACATAAGCGGGTTTATAGCCAAGATCTTGCTCGGCAAATTCAATCAGCGAGGGGGCTCCATGGAGTGTTAACGTGGCATTGGTCAGGAAGTTATTCAAGAACCTCTGACCGCGTCGAACCTGCTGAATCGCACGTTCTTTCCCCTGAGCGATCTGACCATAATTGGGATAAAGCGTGTGTGGTTCAAGATCAATAAGACGCTGTTGGCTGGAGAGGTAACTATGTACCTCATTGAGTCTGTAGGGGAGGCCATCCAGTGTGATGTCGCCTGTGAACAGCTCCTTGCTGTGAGGTTCCCACAGACAGATGTGGTTGGGCTGGGGGCCAGGTGTATGAAGGACCTCAAGCATACGTGAACCCACGCGAATATGGTGGCCATCCTTGAGCGGTGTGTAATTGAGCTTTGATGCGACAGGAGGGAAGTAGGCATCAAAAAATTGGTCAAGCTCATCCAGTGTGCAGAGCTGATCGTAGCCGTGTTGTTCTACCAGCTCCCGTGCGATGGATTCCCATTGAGCACGCTCCTGTGTAACAAGCGCGTTGTAGTCCTCGGGTTCGGTCATCACAGGGCTATACAAAAAGAGCTCTGCATGTGGAAACGCCTGAATATTGCCCATGAGATGGATGGACCATCCTGTGGTGATGACACGCTCAATACGCTCGGGGTGAACGCCAATATCGATCAGAGCTCGCGTCAAGGCGAGGTGTTGTGTGGGGTGGCCCACATTGATCAATGTGGGGGCGTGAGAGCCTGCAAGGAGGTAGACATTGCAAGGATGTGCAGCGGGGAGGTGTGGGTAGAATACGGGGGCGGGGAGAGTAATTTGCCAGAGATCGTGATCAATCGCGTGGATAGCGTACATGGTGAAGACCTGAATGGAGCCAACATGAAAACAAGGATGGTGTGTTCAAGAGGAGAACAGACCATCCTTGTGCAAGGTGTGATGAGGATGAAGGTGTGTCACTGTGGAGCGACTCATGTGAGACAGGTGATGATTACCTGTAGCTAAACCTGAGTTCGTAATCACAGAGGTAGAACACGTCGCCTTCTTCGATCTTTTTGGACTCGATACGGTTTCCTCGATATTCGATGCCGTTGGTTGAGCCAAGATCTTTGATGTAATAGCTGCCGTTGTGATAAATCACAGCGCAGTGTTTACGAGAGATGTTTCCATCGCGGATGGTCAGGTCGGTTTGCTGGCTTCCACGGCCGATGACAAACTTGTCCTTGTCGATGGTGTAACGGTTGTTGTGGAAGGTCAAAAAGAGGTTTTGCCTTGCCATGCCCGAGCTTCCGAATCCACCCTGCTGACCTGGTGTCTGCTGTTGCCAACCGCCCGAGTTTGGACGAGGTGGGGGTGGGGGTGGACCTGCGGCCAATCCTCCTGGAGGTTGTGGTGGTGCAGGCTGACCTGGCGCCTGAGGTGGTGAAGGACGACCTCCCACAGCAGGCATGCGCTCAAGTGTGCGATGCTCAAATGCGCCTGCTTGCTGACCGACATTAAAGCGATCCACAGGAGCTTGTGGGCGAGGAGGTGCGGGCGGTGTGCCTGCACCAAAAGGTGATCCGCCTGGTGCGGGAGGAGGGGAGAGCTGACCAAGCTGACCTGCGTTGAACCCACCTTGCTGTGTCTGTTGTGGCTGACCTTGCGTGGGATCTACCGAAAAATCACGACTGCGCGCATACATGCGCATCGATTCGTTGACGAGGTAGTCCATGGAGCAACCAAGCTCATGGGTCATTTGTTCAAAGAGTTCCCAGAGATAATCGCGGCAATAAAAGCTGCGGAGGGTTTTTCGATTTTGATCTGTCATGGTCAATGTTCCTACAAGCCCAATCTATTCTTTCCCCATGGTGCATGAACGCATGCACAAGTTGGTTCGAATCCTACATTACGATGTCTCACTATACACGCACCTCCTAGAAATGCCAGAATCTTTATTGAAGAGTTCCGAACATTGTGAAAGATCTTTTCTCCTTGATCGCAGCGCTCTTGCCTGTCCATTCTCAAGGACACTCAGGGCAAGTTTGTCTGGCCCTCTTAACTCATCTGTACTTCTCCCGTTGAGTACGTTACACGTGCTCGTGAAGTCGACCTCTTGCATGTTTTTCAAGTGCTCGTACTTTAAGCTTATTTTCTTTATGACGAGTTCGCTCCAGAGCCCAGTAAGATACCTCCATGGCAAAAAAGAAACGACTTGATATCCTCCTCGTTGAACGTGACCTCATTGAGAGCCGCTCCAAGGCTGCTGCTCGCATCATGGCTGGTGATGTCTTTGTGAAGGGACAACGCTGCACCAAGGCTGGCACTAAACTTGACGAAAATGTTCAGATTGAACTCAAGGGCAATGCGCTCCCTTACGTCTCTCGCGGTGGTCTCAAACTTGAAGCCGTCCTCGATGCCTTCTCTTTTGATTGCACCGATTTGACGGTCATTGATGTTGGCGCTTCCACGGGCGGCTTTACTGATTGCGTTCTTCAACGTGGTGCCCGCAAAGTCTACGCTGTCGATGTGGGCTATGGTCAACTTGCCTGGCGACTGCGCACAGATGAACGTGTGGTCAATATTGAACGCACCAACATTCGAGGTATGGAACGCTCCCTTGTCCCCGAACCCTGCGATCTCGCTGTGATGGATTGCTCGTTTATCTCGCTTGAAAAAATCCTTCCTCACACGCTCCCATTCCTCTCCTCCGAGGCCCATGTGATCTCGCTGATTAAGCCTCAGTTTGAAGTGGGTAAGGAACATATCGCCAAGGGCGGCGTGGTGCGTGATACCAAGGCCCGAACCCGCGCCATTGAACATGTCATTCAGGAGGCAAGCGACCTTGGTCTACGCTTTGTCCATGGCATCGACTGCCCTGTGCACGGACCTGCGGGTAACATTGAGTACCTCGCGATCTTCAAACGTATTCGTGGCGGTTTCTACGCTGATGAAGAAGAATAACCGACACATAGATAAGTAAAAAAGGGCGGCCTGGTGAGTTTAAACTCACCAGGCCGCCCTTTTTTACTTATCTATGCGCGGCTCAGGATTCCTGATCGTAAATATCAATCAGGAAGTTTGCTTTGCCCTGATCATCCACGCGTGAGGTGAAGTACACCACGTGCACAGGCACATGTGTCTTGAGGTACACGGGGTTGTAGGTCTTGTCTGCAAGCTTGCGCTCAATATCTTTGCTGTACTGACCATCGTTTTCAAGCAGCCACTTGGCAAAATCGAGCGGCTGATGCATGCGCATACATCCGTGGCTGTAGGCGCGGATTGTTCTGCTAAAGAGCGCCTTTGCAGGTGTGTCGTGCAGGTAGACATCATGCAAGTTGGGGAAGATCACTTTGACCTTGCCCAGTGCATTCTCGGGTCCATTGAGCTGACGTACATACTCCCAGCTCTTGCCTGCATACATCACCTCGTAGCCATTCTTTGCATACCATGGTGGAACATTTTCAGGATCGGTCGTGGATACGTCTACAAGACCTGTCTCCTGCTGCAAGTATGGGAACAATGCAGCGAGGTCGGCAGGGCTGCCATGTTTGGCCTGATATGCGCTCTGGAACGCTGCAATGTCGAGCTTCCACTGGCCACCACTCTTGCTGTAGGGCTTTGCGACCTGAGCAACAGGGGCCTCTGTAGGTGCAAGAATACCTGTCGTCGCTGCGGTCGGCTTGGGTGATACCACTGTGGCTGCTGGCTTTTTGCCACCCCCCAGTAACTTGTCGACCTTTGCTTGATAGACAGCCTCAAGATCCTTGCGTACATCCACCAGAATCTCGGTGGTGCGAATGCGTGGCGTGACGTTCCAGTATGGATTGTAAATCACGCGATCAATATACGCTGATAACTGTGGTGTTCTGTTCGCCTTTTTCCACTCGCCAGTCTCTTCATCTTGCACGCGATCATTGTTTCCGATGACCACGCGCATACGCATTTTACGTTCTTGCTTCTTCCAGATTTCAGCGCTAAAATCTGGAAGATTTACAAGCACATATGTGTCATCTGTGTGGTGCTGCACATTGGATGAACGCCACTTCTTCATCGTGCCAAGTAGCTGCTTTGCGCGCTGCTCGGCAGGAATGTTCAGACTGCGCCAGAAGGTGCGTCCAGGTTTGCCATCGATGTCCATCTGATGGGTGCGCTGGTAATCCTTGATGGCGTCTTCAAGATCGGCGTCAAAGAGGTTCGTGACCGTCTTGTCCTTGGGGAAATAGCCCTCAACCTTCAGGCGCTCCTTGAGCTGCTTGACAACCTCGCCCTTGGCACCTTTCTTCAGGCGTTTTTTCTCAGGAACAGTGGCCCAGCCACCATCCTTGGCGATCTTGTTGTATCGTACATACTCTTTTTTGAGCCCGTCATACTGCGGTCCAGGAGAGAGCGTGGTGATGAAAGTGCCCATCGCCTTCTCATCTCCTGTGAGCGCCGCCTGTGTGTCGTTGGTGAGCCTTGAGATCAGAATCTCGTCGCCGCGAGCGTCCAACATGCCGTCCACTACAAACGATGCATGACGCCAGATCTTGCCAGCTTCATAGGCTCCCTTTGCGTCGATCGGGCGAGCAGCGCGCGTCTCGGGGTTGTTGTAGACATCGTCCTCGCGGGGGTACACAAAGATGCGTGGGTTGTGAGAATATTTCATCTCCTTTGCATAACGTGTGAGCCCCACAGCAAGCAGATATTCAAGCTCCGCCTGAGCCTCACTCATCTGCTGACCCAGCGCATTTGCCTTGTCAATTTGCTCCTGTAACTTGGTGCCTTCATCGCTCGCCTTGTAGCTCTCGGCAAGCACAGTCCACTGCGATTCATCGAGCGCAAATTTCTCTGGATTCTTGGCTGCGATCTCGTCGATGAGCACCTTTTGTGCGTCAGCGCTGACCTGGAAATCACCAATGTTATCAAGCTCTTTGTTGAGTCCTTCTAACTCGGCAAGCTTCTCTTTGATCTGCTTGACCTGATAGGGGGCGCTTGAGAACCCATCATCTTCAACTTGCTCAAGTTGCTTGAGTACAAGCTCCCCTTTTTTGGAGAGTTTACCGCTCTTGAGGAGCGCCGTTTTGTACTCCTGTGCACCGTAAATTCCATCAAGGATTTTGGCATACTTTGGTTGCTTCTGATTTAAGTTCTTTTGCTCTTTGCTCTGCGCATCAGCGAGCTTTTGCTTGAGCGCGTCAGATACGCTGCCCGATGAGATTTGCTCCTTGAGCTTTGGACCAAACTGCTCCGCCCATGTTTGTACAAACGGGGTCGCCTGCTCGGGGGTGTACTTGGGATCTTCACAGCCAAAACCTGCGGTGAATAACGTGGCGCAAAAAAGCCCGTGGAGAAGGAGTTTTGGAAGTCTGTTTTGAAGGCCATGTGTGGCAGAACGATGCTTCATGAAGCTCTCGGCTAGTAAAGAGGGGTCGGGGAGAATCTTGTGCACATCTTGCGTTGCGTTCGGAGTATGTCGCTGTTTTTGCCCGAGGGCAAAAAACTTCGTCTTGTTGCGTATGTTCGTTTAATAGATGGACTCCTAACATGCAACAACCGCACTCCTATAACTGATTTCACCAGCCAAGTCATTCCTTGTATGTACGACTTGTATCTGATGGCGCACGCTCTCCAGGGGGCTCTGCCCCCCATGCCCCCCGCAAGGGACTGTCGCCCCTTGACCCCCTTATTTTACGATCTTCCAGGCTGCTGAAGGAATGTCGTTGCTTGTGGGGGGTGGTCCATTGCCCAGCACATAGATCGCGCGTCTGTTGCGTTCTTCAGGTGTTTCGTCGGGAGTTTTGACAGCCATCACCGATTCACCAAAGCCCTGTGCATACACAGGCATATCCACGCCTTTCTTCTTGAACCACTTGGCGATGGCGCGTGCGCGTGCCTCACTCAGCTTTTTGTTCTGCGCTGCGCTGCCCACGCGGTCTGTGTAACCTGCCACATACAACCTCATGTCAGGTCGATGTTTGGCGTGTTTCTTCATCGCAGACTTGATCTCTGCCAGTGATTTCTCAAGCTTGGGCTCCTCGCTTTTTTGCCAGGTTGCCTTGCCAAAATCAAAGATGATCTCCTCATGCTCGATCTCGATCCACCATGGTTCAAGCAAGACGCTCGACCAGAACCCTTGCGTATCGTACGCCACAATTGAAATGCCGCCGATCTCCTCGCCTGCGCTCCAGTCAATCACCAGGTTGCCCGATTTTCCGCCAAATTGCTCGATTTCGGTGCCGATCTTGTTGCCATCGGTATCAAAGAACTCAACCTCGGCTCTGTCCAGAGGGACGTTGACCCTGAACGGAATGACTCCCTTGGTGGTGTCCACCTTGTCACGATCGATCATGAGCTTCATCGGCTCCACGCGTGCCACATTGAACTGAAATGCGATCGCGACTTTTTCGTCATTCAGTGTCGTGGACTCCACCTTGACATCGATCGTATGCTCCCCCTTCTTGACCTTGAGTGGAATCCTCAATACCTTGCCAGGATTCATTCTCTGCAACTTCATGCTCTTTGAATACCCACCAGAAATCGTGAGTTTGCCCCCCTTGACCAGATCCGTCACCTTCAAGACCAACACGGGACCATCGCTGTCCGTTGTCGATTTCTGATTCTCTACAAGATATTCAAATCCCTGGGCGTATACGCTTGAGCCAATGCTCATCAGCGCAAAAAAACATGCAATCCCTGCTACATGTGTATAAGATCTTGGGGTCGACATAACGCTTATCTTCCTTACTATAGAGGTTGAGATGTCTCCAATCTGTGGGCACGTGTGAATGCACACGCTCACACCTTCACTGTGAGCTATGACGAACGCTCACCTCCATTGATTCACTCTCAATCAAGATGAACAGGCGCAACCACGTCGTGTATACAACCTGACAATTTTACTCCTGTAAAGGTTCCCATGCTTTTTAATACTATGCCCGCTCCTCTACTCGCTGCGCTACCCCCTGCACCATGGCCCACGGTGGGATTGGTGATGGCGATCCTTATTACGTTGATCCCTCTTACTGCCGTCCTTGCCATCTATTTCAAGCTCGCAAAACGATCTCCTCATAAACCGATCGAGCTCCTCCCTCTGGCTGAAAAAAGCCCTCGTGCGCTCTCGGACCAGCGCGCCTCCAGACTCCTGGAGGACAAGTGACCTCACCTCAGACGCTGCGCGATGCCTCAACCGTGATTCTTGTGCGAGAATCACAGGATGCTCCTTCTCACTGGCAAGTTTTAATGGTCAAGAGGAGCGCTAAAAGTTCTTTCATGCCAGATGTTTATGTGTATCCAGGTGGCGCGCTCGATCCTGCTGACTGTACGCACAACCTCACATCCGTGCTCGAACCAGGCTGGGGTGCTGATGAGGCACACCTCCGCCTCAGAGAACCTCAACTCTCTCCACAACAGGCGCTTGGTCTGTACCTCGCTGCAATCCGTGAGGTGTTTGAGGAGTCAGGTCTGTTGATCGCCTGGGATAGGGCCACAGGTCAGCTCGTAGACCTCCTGTCATCCAAAGAAAAGACGCAAGCCTTCTCAAAGTACAGGGCCGAGCTCGTGCAGTATTCCATATCAATGCATGATCTGCTTGAGTCTGAAGACCTCTTCCTGAAACCTTCCCAACTTGGCTATTTTGCGCGCTGGATTACGCCCCTCCACCTGGAATCAAGGCGTTATGATGCACGCTTTTTTGTGATTAAAGCCCCCCTGAATCAACGCGCTCTCCCTGACTTTTCCGAGGTTGTGGATTCTCGCTGGGCGCGACCCGCTACATTCCTTGATGATTATGCTCAGGGTAAAATCGAGCTGGCTCCTCCGACGATCTCCTCTCTCAAGCGATTGGCGGCCTTCTCATCAGTCGATGAGCTGTTTGCAAGCGCTTGCCAGTGTGCTCCGCTTCCCATGCTTCCACACGCGGTAAAACGCGATGGCGCACTGGAGTTGCTGCTTCCTCACCATCCTGATTATCCATCGCAATTAAGGGAATCAGAGCTGCTCCCACGCTGGGATTCCGAGCATAACCTCGATACGCCAGCCTGGAACGCGTTCTCAAGAACTACAGATGGTCGCTGGGTGACGTGTTAGAGCGTGATGGAGAAGGAGCTTTTCCTAACAGATCCTTCTTTATAATGCTCCAGGTTCTTAAAGTTCATGTTGAGTAAATCGCAGTAAATCCAGTATGTTGGGCTGTCCGTCGTGAATCCAACCTGGACCAGGAGACTGGAGCATTCCAGGTTTGCAAATCCTTGTCACACCAAGCGTGGCAAGCTTCTCTGCGCAAATACGCTGCATGCTGCGAGGTGCGTAAAGCGCTGCTCCCTGAAGTTGTGTGACAGGTACCTGTACAAGATCAGGTACACGCTCCAACTCCGTGGTCGTATGCACGCTCAACACATGTGGGCTGATTTGCTGTCCTCGCCAGGGGGTGTTGACCATCTGTGCCCAACCAATACCATCTCCATATGCTGTGCCAATGAGTTCTGCCATTCCTTTGGCCTGTGCTCTGCTTGCCAATAGTGCAGGATCAAGTGACTGTGCTCCCCATTGTGCTTCATAAAATGCGATCGCATCGCCCAATCTTGTGGCAAACTCCACACCTCGTGAACGTGGTCCACAAAAGATCACACTTCGTGCCGAAAAACACCCCTGTTGGTGCCACATTACTGCATCCTGTGCGCAAAGCGCAGCCTGGGCCATCGCCTGATCGCTGCCATCATCTACGATCAGGGCAAAGCTCACGCGGTGCCCATAACCGATCATCACGGGACCCTTTCTGTGCGCGGGCCTGCCCAAAAACTCGTGCAAGGTGTTTAATGTGTCGTCACTTCCGCTCACCAGTACGGCGTCTGCATCTCTCCAGGCGCTATCCATGGAGCCAAACACCAGCTCAAGCTCTTGCACATGAGGTCGCATCACCTCGCGACTGACACGCTGCAAATATTCAGCAAAGTATGTACCTCGGCTCGATGGCCTGACGACCTGTGTAATTCCGAGTAACCAGCCTATCAATACAGGTGTTAGACCCGCGCCAGGGAGCGCAGGCCAGATGTGGATCACTTTCCCAGGTTTGAACGCACGAAACCTCAGCTCCATGGCGTTTTGTGTGGGGGCGCTAAAACCATCAAGCGCAGCAAGTCCACCAAATCCCGAGAGCTCAAGCTCAAGTGCAGCGAGGATGGCGTCAACATTCCAGGTGCGCCGATGAAGCTCAAGGCCACAACGAACCATCGCTTCTGGCCAACCATCTGCAACAATTGCTTGCACGGTGTCATCAAGGTGTTCATATAAAGAGGAGATGAATGCTTTGACGAGTGCTGCGCGGTGAGTGATCGTGTTTTGGTCGTCGGTGTTCATTTTATGTGTCTGAATATAAACAGTTTTTGGAGTGGTTTGATGGCTTTTTGCGGCGATGCTTGTCGAGTTCACAAGGGGGTCTTGTGTCTCTTGATTCTCGCATGTTCCTCGTTTTTATCCCTTGAGGCAAGCGCACAGGACAAAGATCGTCAGCAGCTAGAGGACGCGCTCTTTGGTGCCGAGCTGGAGAGCGACTCCACAGACAGCTCTCGCCAGTCGCTTGAGGACGACCTTTTTGGTTCACATGAAGAGGATGAAGATACTGCGGATACATCATCGCCGCTGGTGTCCTCCGAACAAGGTGCCACACAACGAATTCGGGAGGCGCTGCTTGAGGCTGATGATGAGCTTGCGATCGGTGGGTTCTTGTTCATGCAACTTAACCAGTCACGCTCTTCAGGAGATACCTTCAAGGACACCTCCATTAGCGCGCCGAACTTGTTTGACCTCTACCTTGATGCTCGCCCGAGCAATCGCGTCAGGGCCTTTGTCAGTGGTCGGCTTCTCTATGACTATACTATTGATGATACAGATGGCGGGACACTCCTGGGGCAAGGAAGCTCGCAGAGCTTCCTTGCCCCAGGAGTGTCCACAAGCGAGCCCTTACAGGCCCAGCTTGCGCAGCTCTGGCTCAAGTTCGATCTGTGGCGAAAAGTATATGTCACCCTCGGTCGTCAACGCGTACGGTGGGGTAGCGGGCGCTTCTGGAACCCCACTGATTTTTTAAACCAGAGCCAGATCAACCCCATCGCATTGTTTGATCAAAGACTTGGTGTGGATATGATCAAGGCACATCTCCCTGTTGAGGCGCTTGGTTGGAACTTTTACGCCGTCGCCACGCTTGGTTCAGCCTCATCGTTTCAGGAGGTTGGTGGTGCCTTGCGCGGTGAATTTATCCTCTTTAATGGAGAACTTGCTACATCTGTATCTGCGCGAAGGCAAGTCGTCAGTGGCCCCACTGCATTGGAACCATTTTATACACCTTCAGGCTCATGGCCGAGTGAGGGGACGCCATTAAGGCTTGGGCTTGATTACTCACGTGGTGTGGGGCCATTTGAATTACGTGTCGAGGCTGCGTTTGTGCGTGGTGAGCAGAAGCCGTTTTACCGTGGCTCCTTAAACCTCGATCTTGCCGAGCTGGAGTTTCCCGAGGATTACACTCGCAAGGATGAATGGCTTGCACAGGTCGTGGTCAGCAGTGATTTGACGCTGACATATGCAGAGGATGAGACGCTGATTCTGGCTGCCGAATATTTTTATAACCAACAGGGCTATTCAAGCAGTGATCTTTATCTCTGGTTGGCGCTCCAGCAGGGGCTGACCCCACTGTACCTTGGGAGGCATTATGGCGCGGTTGCTGCGGTGATACCATCTCCAGGCTCCTGGAATAACACGTCTTTTACGGCGAGCGTGTTGGGCAACCTCAGCGATGGCTCATTTTTAAGCCGACTTGACTGGAGTTATGCATTGTTCTCTGACTTGAGGATCAACGCCTATGTCATGAAGTTCTTTGGGAATACAGGAGAGTTCAACTTTCGCGTGTCCATTCCTGCCATTCCTGGTCAGACAGACGCCCCCGTTGAGTTTGCTGCGCCCTCTCTCTCAACAGGTGTTGGCTTGCGTGCAAGTTTTTGAGTTTACACCAAAACAGGCGAGTGCTGCTTCAGCAGCACTCGCCTGTTTTGGTGTTGTTTATATGTCAGAACGCTTTGAGTTAAGCGGACTTACGACGGCGCCAGAAGCCGAGCATTCCAAGCGCGGTAAGGAGGCCAAAGCCACCAGGAAGGCTGCCTGAGCCTGTCTGGTTACAGCCACTCTCCTCGTCGTCTTGTGCGGTGTCAGGGGTTTCGGAGGCGCCCATGTCTTCACCACCAGCGGAGGCGCCCATGTCTACTTCGCCTGTACCCATGTCCTCGGGGCTTTCGCTACCCATGTCGACAGCAGGGGTGTCCATATCGTCTACGGGAGCGTCCATGTCGTCTACAGGAGCTTCCATGTCTTCCACGGGAGCTTCCATATCTTCTACAGGAGCCTCCATATCAGACACGCTGCTGCCCATGTCCATGTTCATTCCCATGTCCATTTCCATGACAGTAGGCTTGGATGCGGAGTCCGCAGGATCTGTGATTTCATCACATACGGGGTCGGCATCGCCAGGGGACCATGTGCCCATTGGGTCGCAGAGTTCTTCACCGTTTGTGAAGCCGTCGCCATCACTGTCGACATCGTAAATCTGGCTCCAGTCAGGGCCGCCGACGTCATCCACAGTGTTGCCAAATGCGTTGCGTGCGCCGCCACCACCTGCGCTCAGGTGGCAAATGCCACAGGAACCGTTGCTGTTAGGGATGCTGGAGGGCCAGCCTGGACGGGCCTGTGCGCTTTCAGGTGCCATGAGAAGGCACACTGCAACGATGGAACCAGCCGTGCTGAGAGATTTCAAGAAGGAGTTTCTTCCAGACATGATGATGAGCTTCCTTGTGTTGTGTGTTAATCTAAGGATGTTGTTTCGAGCACTTAAAATTGAGCCCGTGCTTGTACTACAACAGATATAAAAAAAGAAGGCAAAATTTCAGGGAGCATAATGCATCTATTTGTTTTGCTTGCATTTTGTCGGGCGGAAAATCGAGGTTGTAAAAAACATGAGTGCAGATCGAGTCAGTGGGGAGCCTCTGGCGTTACTATTTAAGGGGATGGGTGTTCTGCTTTGTTTGAGAGCTCTCAAGCTGATGTTGGTACATATCGATTATTATGGTGACACCACGCTCCTGTTTGATTTTTGGGGGTTTTCCTGGGTTCCAAAGTTACCACCTGCGGGCGGTTATCTCGTGCTTGGTGTAGCTGCTCTGAGCGGCGCGCTGATGGCTGCTGCCAGGAACGCTCGTGTGCGTCAGGGGGCCCTCTGGTTGGGCATCGCAAGTTTTGGGCTCTTCTTCCTGCAAGACAAGGCATTCTATGGAAACCTGAACTATGCGTTGCTCTGCATTCTTGTAAGCCTTGGCCTCGTCAAGGCGTGGAGATCGCTTGACGAACTTCGGGTTGTAAGCGCCACCACACTCCTTGTGCCGCGCGTCATGGTCGCGTTGATGTATTTTTATGCAGGTGTCATCAAGTTATCGCCAGACTGGTTAAGTGGCGATGTGATCGGCCTGTTTATCAGCTCTGATACGCCCATGTTTGCACATGGGCTCATGTCTCACCCTTTGGTTCTGATGTCCATGGCGGTGCTCGGCGCCCTGTTTGATCTTGCCATTGGTCCGCTGTTATTATGGAAAAAAAGCAGACGATTTGGGTTGATCCTGATGACGGGCTTTCACATGACAAACGCGCTCACGCTGGATGTTCCTGAAGTTGCCATCTCGATGTTTTTATTGACGATTCTTGCGTTTGCCTCGCCAGAAATGGCGCGCAAGGCGTTGCGTGTGGTGTCGACCTCACATGACGATTCACGTCATGATGGTTTGTCGCGACCAGGGCAAGGTGTGATCATTGCGTTTTTGATATTTCAGTGTGTGTGGCCGCTCAGACCTTATGTCCTTGGTGCAAGTGATAGCCGCTGGACACACGTATCTCAGGACTTTTCCTGGTGGTTACGCTCGACGAGTATGACTGTGAGTATCCAGTTTTACATTCATGTCGATGCGCAAGAACCATACAAGCTGGATGTGTCCAGGTATCTGGATATCAAGGAACAAAAGGCATTCGCGATGGACCCATATCTGGTGACTCAATTTGTTCAGCACATGCATGAGCGCCTGAAAGAAGAGCATCCCGAGGCACAAGAGATCACGATCAAGGTCGTGAGTTCAGCCAGCTTGAACAGGTGCGCAGAGCAGCCCTGGATCAGAGAGGATCTGGATCTTGTGCACGAGCCATTACAGTATGACATGTCGCATGTGGTGCACCCGCTCAGGTCACACACGTGTCGTGCGTGGTCAGGTCAGCAGGAGAGATAAGCAATGTACAGACGATGTATGACAGGAGCGATGATTACCGCGTGCGTGTATACGGTGTTGATGGGCGTCAGCGTGGGGGCATATGCACACGGTACAAATCCTGCGCCGCGCGATGTGCAGGTATTGGGTGATGGTCAGTGGCTCCTTGTGACAACGTTTGGCGTGATCACCTCGGAGCAACCCGACCGGTATGTGTGTGAAGAGGCGTTTCTTGGCTCCGAGGATTTTTTGGTGCTTGGCAAGAGTACACAGCAATGGAGCGCTTTTTCTCGCGATCATGTCATTGTCACCACGGATGGCGGCTGTAGTTTTCAGGTGAAGATGGAGCTTGAGCAAGTCCCCGACGCCGTCGCCATGTCTTCAGGTGGACATCAGGCGATGTTGTATGATGGCAAGTTGTTCTGGAGCGATGACCTGTGGGAGAGCGAACACCACCATGACCTCGCATCACTGGGCGATATTCAATGGACAGGTTTGAGGTTCATGGATGAGAGCACGGTGTATCTGGCAGGATACTCACGGGAGGAGGCAAGTCGAGGTGATGCGCGTTTGTTTCACTTTGATATCAGTGGTTTGGGTGATGCAGCTCAGCAGGACGTGATGGGTGCAAAGTATCCCTACATCTTTGGTGCAGCAGGGGGGGAGCTTGCCGGGATTGCGAGCGTGGAGGGGGAGTTATCCTTGTTATGGGGAGAGCCTTCACAGTGGTTGGCATCAAGGCAAGCGCTTGATGCATGGCCTGTGGATGGATCTCTTTCACCAGATGGCGCCAGCCTTGCGATGTCCGCTGCGAGCGCGGATGGTGAGGTCGTGGTGTATGGCAAGGATGGGGAGTCTGTCGTGAGCGTGGCAGGAGAGTCATCCTCGTGTGTGGCGTGGTCTGATGATGCTGGTGAGCTTTTGCAGTGCGCAAGTAATGCATCACAACCCTTTGCGCTTGCTCGTGTGAGCGAGCGTGAGGTGCAGGATGTGTTGGTCGATTTTAATCAGATCAAGGGACCAGTGACGGGGTGTGCACAGCAGACGGCTGCGACAAAGACCTGCGCGTTGGTGTGGCCTGATCTTGCGCGCACGTTAAGGATCGATGTACAGGAAGAGCCCCTGATGGATATGGGGCAAAGTGATGAGGATATGAGCCCCGATGCGGGGGGCGTGTCTGACGATATGGGGGGAGGATTTTACGAGGAAAATGAACCAGATATGGGTTCATCGCAAGGTGGCGATGATACATCAGGTTGTAATAGTTCTGGTTTATCGCAAAATAACGATAGTGGATTTGGCTGGGGTGTGATGATGGTTTTTCTGGCCCTGTGTGGTGTGCGTATCAGAGGGAGAAGCCAAGGGATGTCGCGTACCAGGTAAGGAGGCCAGGCCAGCCATAGAGATGTTCGGTGACCACGAGGACACCGCCCATAAAGATGGCGACAGCAAAGGGGAGCTTTGAGCGTTCATCTTCTTCGAGCTTGGGTTCAAGGTTCTTGCTTTGATAGATGAGCATCAGCGCATAGCCCTTGATCAGCCTCCAGAGTCTACCGAGCATGACGCGGAGGTAGCCATTTTTAAGGCTCATCAGGATGCCCATAAAGAAGCCCGCGAAGACAGCGTAGAAGAAGACCTCAAGGAGGGCTTTTCCGCCAGCGAAGGCTCCCACGACCATGAGGAGCTTGATGTCACCGCCCTTGAGCGCGGGTGTGGCGATCAGGAACAGTCCGATCACAAAGGTGACGACCACAGCGAGCAGACCTGCGAGCAGGCCATCAAGGCCGAGCACGACGGTGTGGAGCAGCAGTCCAATGGGGATCGCGGGGTAGGTGAGCTTGTTGTAGACCTTGCGCTCCTTGAGGTCCGTGCCTGCGGCAATGGCGAGCACGATGCCGAGGGGGATGAGGAGCAGGAGGATTTGCCAGGTGTGGAGTGCGAGTATGTGCTTCATGGTGTGGCTATACAACGGGGAATAAAAAACCTCTCAAGATGAGTGTATGTGATACACCAGAGCTTGAGAGGTTTCATAGCATTTTTAAGTCCTGACCTGAGTCAGATCGCAGGGTGTGTTAACCACCAGACGAGGAAGTCTCTGTAGCCCTTGACGTAAGATGCTACGCTTATCAGGGCCAAGGTCGCGCCAAAGCTTACGCTGGAGAACACAATAATATACTCGGTCATCGCGACCCCAGACTCATCTTCATGAAAGAGCTTGAGGCGATGTTTTGTATGTAAGAGCGCGTTCTTTAACATAGCAATAACAACCTTGTGTGAAGGGTAATACGGTCAAGACCTTGAGCGCATGGATGGAGCAGTGTGTGTTCTCATCCATGTCCCACAATGCGCTTGCGCTGTGGAAAGTTGCCCGTATCTGAACTCAGAAGTTGACCTGACCCTGCACAGATGAGTTTGCTGCTGCGAACTTGGAGGAGATCGTGGAACCAAAGGTCTTGACGATCGCGATCACCACACAAGCAATCAGGATAAGAAGGATAATGTATTCTGTTGCACCAGCACCGTCTTCGTCATTGTGAAATGCGAGCAAAAGATTCTTCAATTCTGTCATGGTTGTTCTCCGTTCAGCTTTGGGCTTTGTAGGGTTTTAAAAAGTTACTGTGTTCACTCGTTCCCTGAGTTACACATCATAACCTCATGTGCTTCATTCCGCTACCTGTGAGATGTAATCATTGAATCTCTCCGCGGTAACACCCTCGTATTATGCTTGAATCATGCCACATTGACAAGAACATAGATCAATCCACTCCTAAACACGTGTGATCAGCACCATATCACCCCTTTTGCGCATATATTCTGCAATCCCCGCATGTTGTGGGGTAGGTGTGACATGTTGTCGTGGTTGGGTGGGGTCTTGTGGTGTGTTGTCCTGACTCTCGTGTTCCGAGCATTGACAGCGTTCCTCTCCTGCACTACTCCTTTTCGGCTCTATTTTGCACTGCCTGACCTTCATGTATGTGTTTGAACCTACTTTCTTTCTCCTCGGTGTTTGACGATGGCTGACTCGACCCCACACACTTCTCCCATGATCTCTGATCGCTACCCGATGTCCGCGTTGCGTGCATCCTGGGAGCAGCAAATCTCTCGGAATGATGGCGCTCAGGTTCAGGTTGTGGGTGCCTCTGGCCCATTCCTTACATGTATCATCGCCGATCTTGCCCGACAGCTTGAGCGAAAACTTCTCGTGATCACGCCTTCGCCAAAGAGCGCCGCTGAATTGACCAGCGATCTGACGCTCTTTGCGCAAGAAGATCCCTCGCTCTCCGATGATGAGGACGATCTGCCCTCCTCTCAAAGCCATGTCGCGCTCTTCCCCGAATACGACGTGGGGCCTTTCCACGAGGCTTCTCCTGATCGCAAGCTCACCTTGCAGCGTCTGACCACGCTCTTTCGGTTAAGCTCCGCGACGCCGCCCCAAATTACCGTGGCGAGCGTGCGTGCGCTTGTGCGTAAGACACTTCCCAGAGATGTGATGCAGTCGTTTGTGCGTGAGTTCTCCATTGGTGATGAGATTGATAACGCCTCCTTGCGTCAGCACCTCTCGCTGTGTGGATACTCCGAGGTCAAGGTCGTGGAAGATCCAGGCACCTTCGCTATTCGCGGTGATATTGTCGATATCTTCACGCCCTTTGAGACGTTTCCTGTGCGTATTGAGCGCTGGGGTGATGAGATCGCAGAGCTGCGTACGTTCCACCCGCAGACACAGCGCACGATCTCTGACATCGAGGCGTGTTCGGTCTTTCCTGTGCGTCAGGAGATCCTGAACAAGGACGCGATCTCGATTGCTCATGAGCGCCTCTATGCGCTGGCCGAGATGCTCAAGCTCCCCTCATCTTCGGTTCAGACGATCCTCACGGATCTGCGTGCAAACCTCCACTTCATTGGGATTGATGCGATCCTTCCTGCGCTTCATCATGATCTGCATACAATTCTGGACTACATCTCGGACGATACGCTGATCGTGGTCGTGAAGCCTGATACCTGTCTTGCAAGTATTGAAGAACTCTTTGAAAAACGAGCGAAGGAGTTTGCCGTCACGGAAGAAAAGAAGGCCCTCTTCTTCCCCGTTCAGAACTACTACATGTCAGAGACAGAGCTGATTGACACCATCGACAAACGCAAGCAACGCATCGATGTGAGTCGGCTCGCGTTGACGCCTGATCCATCACGTCCACACTTTGCGCCTCCCTCCGATCCCGATGCGATGACCTTCTCGTTTCATGCACGATCCAACGAGGATATCGTGCGTTTGCGCAAGTCGTGTCAGGGCCCAGAGCAGATGATCAAGGCGCTCTCTCCGCTGCTGACCGAGTGGATGCAGTCCTACGGGCGTATCTGTATTGCCTGTCGTACACAGGGCCAGGTTGAGCGCCTTGAGTCGTTGCTCAGAACCTTCTTCAGTGGTGACTCCATGGCGCTGCCACCACCCCTTGATGTGTCCGAACCGCTGCCGCCACCCGCGTTTCTTATTGAGGTCTATCACGCGCCATTATCACAGGGTTTTCGCTCGGAGATGCTTGGCCTGTGCCTGATATCGGGCAGTGAGATCTTTGGTCAACGTGTGGCGACCAAAACCGACGCTGCACAGTCGTTCTCGGATCAGACCGCGATTAGCCACTTCAGGGAGCTCTCTGTGGGTGATCTGGTGGTGCATGTCGA
The DNA here is from genome assembly GCA_950059285.1 of uncultured Pseudomonadota bacterium. Lineage (GTDB taxonomy): Bacteria > Myxococcota_A > Bradymonadia > Bradymonadales > Bradymonadaceae > CATLTV01. Next base: position 21,634 of record CATLTV010000004.1, read on the forward strand.
CTTTGGTATTGGTCGCTACCTTGGTCTTGTACACATGGAGGTTGAAGGGGTTGGTAATGACTTCCTTCAACTTGAGTATGCCAACCAGGACAAGCTCTATCTGCCGATCTACAGGCTTGGCAGGGTGCAGCGTTATATTGGTGCTCCCGATAGCATCAGGCTTGATAAACTTGGTGGTAATGGTTGGGAGAAGACCAAGGAACGCGTCAAGGAGAACATCCGTGAGATCGCAGGCGAACTCCTCGCGCTCTATGCGCGTCGTGAGATGGTCAAGGGCTTTGCCTACTCGCCTCCTGATGACATGTATCACGAGTTTGAAACCAACTTCCCCTTTGAGGAGACACCTGACCAGGCGCGCGCCATTGAGGAAACCCTCAATGATATGCAGCGCATCCGTCCGATGGACCGCCTGATCTGTGGTGATGTGGGCTTTGGTAAGACCGAGGTCGCCATCCGTGCGGCGATGAAGGCCGTCCTTGATCACAAGCAAGTTGCCGTGCTTGTGCCCACCACGATCCTCGCCGAGCAGCACCTTATTTCCTTTAAAAAACGAATGGATAGCCTTGGTGTGGTGGTGGAATGCCTCAGTCGATTCAGGACGCCAAAAGAAGCCAAGAACATTATTGAGCGTGCCAATGAAGGGAAGGTCGATGTGATTATTGGTACACACCGACTGCTGAACAAGAGCATTGAGTTTCGTGATCTTGGGCTCCTGATTGTGGATGAGGAGCAGCGCTTTGGCGTGGCGCACAAGGAGAAGATCAAGAGGATTAAAAACCAGATCGATGTGCTCACACTCTCGGCTACACCGATTCCTCGCACGCTACAAATGAGCTTGCTTGGGATTCGCGACCTCTCGATCATTGCCACTCCTCCGCATAACCGACTCGCTGTGCGTACACATGTGGCCAAGTTCGCGGATGGCATTATTCGCGAGGCGATCATGCGTGAGCTTGAGCGTGGCGGACAGGTCTTCTTTGTACACAACCGTGTGGCAAGCATTGATGAGATGGCCGAGCACCTGCGCAAGCTTGTGCCCGAGGCTCGTGTGGGTGTGGGGCATGGACAGATGGGTGAGCAAAAGCTTGAAAAGGTGATGCTCAGTTACATTCGTGGTGAGATCAACGTGCTCATTGCGTCCACGATTATTGAGAGTGGTCTTGATATCCCTAACGCCAACACCATTATTATTAACCGTGCAGATCGCTTTGGTTTATCTCAGCTTTATCAGCTTCGTGGCCGCGTCGGTCGAGGAAAGGAGCGTGCCTACGCCTACCTTTTGATCCCCGCGCGAGGCAAGCTTGCCAAGGATGCGGAGCGTCGTCTTGATGTGATTCAAACACACACCGAGCTGGGCAGCGGATTCCATGTGGCAAGTTACGATCTGGAGATCCGTGGCGCAGGTAACCTGTTGAGTGATAACCAGTCAGGTCATGTGACTGCGGTGGGTCTTGATCTTTATAACGAACTCCTTGAGGAGGCCGTGCACGATCTGCGTGGTGAAGAGGTTGAGGAAGAGATCGAGCCTGAAGTGAACGTGCCTGTGGCAAGCTTTATCCCTGATGATTATATCCCGGCGACGAGCTTGCGTCTGATGTTCTACAAGCGGTTCTCTTTGGCGAGGACGCTTGATGAGCTTGATGAGGTCTTTGCTGAGCTTGTGGATCGTTTTGGCTCCGCGCCTCGTTCTGTGCAGAACCTCAAGCAGATTGTCGCGATCAAGATCGGGTTGCGCCAGATGCGTGCGCGTCGACTGGATGCTGGTCCTTCCGCGATCGTGATTCAACTGGATCAGAGCACCACACTTGATCCCGATGCGATCATGGCGCTGGTGACGAAGTCTCGTGGCAAGTTGCGTGTGACACAGGATATGCGCCTTGCGCTTGGCCTCAAGCCCGATGAGTCAGCAGCACCGCTAAAAACATCAAGAAAGCTTATCGATATGTTGGTGGCGACCATGTGAGTCTGTGTTTGTGATTGTGCTCTCTGAGCAAAGAAGCGGCCCGAGGGGGCAAAAATTTACGCAGTAAATTTTTGCCCCCTCGGGCCGCTTCTTTGCGAGAAATGAATATTTCTCGCACAAAGTACGTCGTCTGATGATGTGATTCATCATGTTCTCTGGGAATGCTCCCTTTAAAAGTCTTGGACAAGGAAGGTTTATGGTTATCTGGTCTCATGCACGTCAATCCTTTGCAAAACACATTGCCTATCAGTCAGGTAGGACGCTCGCAGCGCTGGCAATTATGGATGGAAAGAGGAGGCCATTATCGTGGGTCTGGGGGCATATCTGGAAAGGGTTGATCGATGAGTTCCAGGATCAGGGAATCTCGAACAAGGTCGCTGCTGATATTATGGGCTGTACATTAAGGACGTATCAGCGTCGGTTCTCGGAGTATACCGAGCCATGTGATGAGGTAGGGTTGAACATTTGGTTCAGGATTTACGACGCGCTCAAGACCCCTCTGAGCGCGGATCAGGTCATTGTGAAATTTCACCACTACAAGAAGCGTGAGATTCTGTCGATCCTTTCGGATATGGCAAAAAGTAACTGGATCGAGCGTGATGAGCAGGATCGCTACTGTAAGGTTGAGAGTTATGAGACCTGGGATCTGGAGATGTTGTGTGAATACGTGCATGCATATAACCACCTGAGTGGAAAGCAAAACTGTACGCCCGAGGAGTTTGAGCAGCATACAGGGCTCCCGAGAGATGCGTGGCAGGTGGCGATTGACAGGATCAGCGAGCAGGAGATCGAGTACTTCTGGCGCTCCACGGATGCATTGTTTCTGGGATTGCGAGCGATGGTCTCCAATGTGATGTCCATCTCACGTCGTCAGGGGCCTGCGAGGTTTCATCTTGGTTACTGCCCCGATGTGGAAGAGAACCACGAGAAGATCGAGACTTTAAAGCAGTTGATGGACGAATCGGCCAAAAAACTGCGCGACAGGGATGACTCCATGAAGGAGGCGATCATTCCTTCAGACCGAACCTTTACATGGGTTGCGACATGGTCTTATACGCCGCCTGTTGAGGATATATAGAGCGTAATAAAGAAGCGGCCCGAGGGGGCAACAATTTACGCAGTAAATTTTTGCCCCCTCGGGCCGCTTCTTTATCGTGCTGAAATTATTATGTTATTCAGCAGGCTTGATGTCGAAGACCTCATCCTGAGCGTGTGCTTTGACGTCTTCAAGCTTGAAGGGGAGGGTGTTGGGTGTCTGGGTCAGCCAGTCCTCCAGGAGGTTCAGGTAGCGAGGATCTTCGCGGTCATGGATCTGTCCACCAGGGAGCTGGAACCAGGTCTTGAACCCATTGTCCTTGTCGAGTTCGATGACCGTGCGGAACGATGCCGCGTGGTTGTGAGCGTAGGTGTCTTCGCGAGGTCCATAATGGCGAGGATTGGCGACATCGACAGTTTCAAACCCGCCGTCGTTGGGCTGTCCGCCTTCGTTGTAAAGCATGATGTTGGCGCCAGCAAAGAAGCTTTCAAGGAGGACCACATGAATGCGTCCCCAGAGCCATGTGGCAGGATCAGCGCTCTGGAACAGCGTTTCAAGTTCGGTGGCAGTGCCTTCAACAGCGGCAAGAAGCGTGGTGCTGCGATCTTCAACGACATCATCGGTGGTGATGTTATCAAAGTACGCGTCGCCATGGTTCATGGTTTCAGGCTCGCTGATGATCTGATGTACCGCACGTTGGAGCTCGTACCAGTCGATGCGTGCGTCAAAGTCTTCAATGTCCTTGAGTTCATCGGCGAAGATTTCAGCGCCAAGATTCTTGAGGAGGACGTGGAATGCAGCGCAGCCAGCAGCTTCGGCGACTTCGGTTGCATCTTGTGAAGCGGGGCTCATGCTTGCATCAAAGCCATCCACACCTGTGGGGCATGTGTATTGCCATGCTTTGAAGGTGTTAATCACGCTTTGTGCTCCAGCGCTTGGTGTGGCGCCAGACATTTCAATTTCGCTGATGATTTGTGGCACGATGATTTCAGCGAGCAAGACCCTGGTGTCGCCCTGAATGGTGAGCATGGTCTCGGGCGTGTGTGTGTTTCCGCCTGCGTTGATCATGTCGGTGATGCGATCAAAGCGGAAGCCCTGAACGGGAGTCCATTGCCAGACGGTGTGACCATCGTTGAAGGGGTCTCCGTCGTTGTAGCTGCCATCAAAGTCACTGTTTGCGGTGACAATGAAGTTATTTGTGGGGTCGAACATTTGAGGTGTGTCTTCTTCCTTGAAGAAGCCATCCCACTCGGCAGAGCCATCACCAGGGAGCGCCATCCATGTGGGGGTATCAAGTGAGCCCCACGGACGATTTGGGATGTAGGAGTGAGGATACCAGGCGATCTTGCCTGTCTCGTCGGCGAGTACCCAGCTCTGGTTAAGCGCGCGGACTTTCTTGAGCGCCTCAGCAGCCTCATCCACGCTCTGAGATTTCATCATTTGCACGAAGAAGTTGATATCCTCGCCGCCCTCATGAGCAACCCATCTGACAGATACACCACGCTTGTTCTCGGTATCTTTTGAGATCAGAGGGCCATGGTGTGGGACATATTCAAAGGTTTCAGTGACAGGTTGTCCGTTGTGAACCTCAAAGGTGAATTCCCTTGTGACAATAGGAACTTCCTGACCGTTGAAGATGACCGCAGTGCCGTCCTCATTCAGGGTTTCGATGTAGACATCAGACATATCAAGGCGAGAGGTTGTGGTGCCCCATGCAACCTTCTCGTTGTGTCCGACGACGATGCCAGGGACGGAAGGGATTGATGCGCCAGCGACGTGAATTTCGCCTGTACCTTCGGTCTTGGAGTCGATGACCACAAAGTGCCAGAGAGGGGGGTTACCAAGGGTCAGGTGAGGATCATTGGCGAGCAGAGCGTTGCCGTTGGCAGTCATGCTTGGTGCGAGGACCCAGTTGTTGGAGCCTTGAGAGTCGGTCTTTGGTCCCATGACAACAGATGTGGCGCGATCAAGGACAGTGAGGGCGTCCTTGATCGCGTTATGTGCAGGTTTGCTATATTGAATGGTCTGTGAACCCACAACTTTGGGCGTATTGTCCACTTTTTTGAGCATGTTGGGCGATCCTGACTCGCCAGATGCGCCATACACAGAGGAGTGTGTTCCTGTGCGCACGGTAAAGATGTCCGAGGCGACGTCAGCGCCGAGGGCTTCGTGGAGTGCCGTGGCGCGAAGCTCTGTTTGTGAGCGTTCGCCAAGCTGGTAGGCGAGCTGCATGTAGACGGCGATACTGTCAAGAGGCGTCCAGTCGGGGATGTCTTTGTTGAACAGAATGAAGGAGTATTCTTCGCTGAGTTTTGCGCCACGTCGTTTGGCGCGTTGGTCTGCGAGGAAGGCGTTGACACCGTTTGCGTAGGATTCGAGAGCGCTCTTGGTTTCGTCGTTGAGCTGTGCGTAATAGACTTCTTCGAGTTTTTGGCCGTCTGGAGTGCTCATGAGGTGGCGAAATGCCTTGTCTGTTTCAAGGACGTTCTGGCCAATAGCTGTGGCGAGCTTGCCGAGTGTTTGTCGGCGAAGGAGGTCCATGGCGATGAGACGGTATTTGGCGTGCAGGTAGCCCTGTGCAGCAAAGCAGTCGTTATCTGTTTGGCAGCTCAAGAAGAGGACGCCATGTTGGTCCAGACGAACATCAACAGGTGCGCTCAAACCATCAATATGGAGTTGTGTATCTTCCATGATGTTCATGTCAGCCATATCGGCGGACATATCACCTGGCATGTCAGCATCAGGTGTGTTGATGACGTCCATGTCGGCATCAGGCGTGTTGACGACCGTCATGTCTGCATCGGGAGCAGAGGTCATGTCTGTGGTGGTGTTGTTCTGTGTGTCATTGTTTGATCCACAGTCGCCACAGGCCGAAAGCGTCAGAAGAAGAAGAGCTAAAACGGATGTTTTAAAATAGTTTACACGTTGATTATGTGTCATACAAATACTCCAGCACAAGTTGTCTTATACATTATATTACAGGGTTATAGAGCTGCTGGCAGGCGTTTACCCTGTCTTGCTGTAAAAATCAAAACACAAAATTTGGTGACTGGTGTGAAGTGTTGGTGAGAGGAGTTTAAGAGGTTGTGGCGAAGCTATATTTGCTCTGGCTTGAAGCTCGTGGCATAGTGCAGATGTTCGCGTGTGGATCACTGATTGATTTTGGTGGTGTGTTGTAAGGTTATGATATTTAAGGTGTTTGAGTTGTTTGCTAAACATGTGCTTCTCTTGCTCGTGGGTTGTGTTTTTGTTGTGGGGTGTGCGCCTGAGCGTCCATCGGAGAAGAGTCAGGAGGTCAAGAAGGGGACGACATCGACCGAGGCCGACCAGCGCCCTGTGGCTGTGATTGACGGAGAGGAGATCACGGTTGAGGATTTTGAGCGTCGTCTTGGTGGGATGACGCCTTATGCGAGGGTGCGTTACAACACGGTGGAGAAGCGTCAGGAGTTGCTGGATGCGATGGTGGCGTTTGAGCTTCTTGCGCGTGAGGCAAAGAGCAAGGGATATGACAAGGATCCTGCGGTGTTGCATGCGGTCAAGGACACGATGGTGCGCAGGATGCTCGATGATGAGTTGCGCAAGAAGGTGTCACCTTCGGATATCTCCGAGGCCGATGTGGAGCGAGCGTATCGCGAGCGGCAGAAGGAGTATGCGCACCCTGAGCAGCGTCGAGGAGCGTTGATTTCGGTGGGCACAGAGGATGTACTCAAGACGTTGATGGAGCGGGTAGAGCCACTCAAGGAGAAGCCACTCAAGGAGCGTGTGAACAACTTCAGAGTGTTGGCCAGCCGTTACAATCTGGAGTCTGAGATTGCGGGAAAGGGTGGTGACATTGGTTTTCTGAACAATCCTGCGTCATTGAAGGGAACAGAAGCGCCCAACGTGCATGCCGAGCAGCTGTTTGCACTCAATGAGGTGGGTGATATTTCAGGAGCCTACAAACTTGGTGATACCTGGAACGTGGTGTTGTTGTTGGACAAAAAGAGTGCGACGAAGCGACCGATATCCGAGGCGACATCGGAGCTGCGACAGTACCTTTATAAGAAAAAGCGTCATGAAGCGCGCGAGGAGCTGATCAAGTCGCTCAAGGATTCGGCGACGATCGAAGTGAATGATGGTGTGCTTGAGAGCATCAAGCCACCCGAGGGCTCGATCAGTCTGGATGATCTGAACTTTGGTTCCACGCCTGTGCGTGACCTGAAACGTACGCAGAAATAAGAGCTGTGTTTGAAACGCTCTCCGTTGGCTTGATTTTTTTGCTGCTTTTGGAGATGGTGCACAGCCTGCGCTGATGGCGCAGATATGAGAAATGTTGTTTTGACCCCAGGAAATAGGTCCATGTACTCCTTTAAAAAGCTTTGTGTTGCTCTTGTTGCTAGTATCCTCCTGATTTCGGGCGCTCAGGCCGATGTGGTGGCGATGCCTTTTGATGGTGTGGCTGCGAGGATTAACTCCGACATCATTACCATTTATGATGTGCGTGAGGCGGCAGCTCCATTCCTGTTGCAGCAGGGGATTGATCCTGCATCGCTCAGGTCCAGAGAGCAGCGCGACAAGATTTACAGGCAGGTATTGGACGACTTGATTGAGCGCAAGTTGCTTGTGCAAGAGGCCAAGAAGCTTGGTGTGTCAGTTGGGGATTCCGAGTTAGAGCAATGGCTTGGATACATGCGTCAGCAGCAGCAGTTAACGGAGGAGCAGTTCAGAGCATCTGTGGAACAGTATGGCATGAACTACGATGAGTATCGTGAGATGATGCGCGATAACTTGCTTCGTATGAGGATCACACAGCGAAGCGTGGGCTCAAAGGTGAGCATCACGGATGCAGAGGTTGAGGACGCTTATCGCGCACGTTATGGCGAGCTTTCATCGACCGAAAAATACTTGAAGATCAGTCACATATTAATTCAGCCTGCGACCAACTCCAAGGAAGATCTTCAGGCGGCATACAAGCGTATTCTTGTGGCAAAGCAGCGTCTGGATGCAGGAGAGGACTTTGGCCTGGTGGCAAAAGAAGAGAGTGAAGGGCCAAGCGCAAGCACAAAGGGAGAGCTTGGTGTGTTTCGACGCGGCGAGCTTGATCCAGATTTTGAGAGCTATGCATTTGAGCTGAGCAAGGGTGAGACATCTGGGATTGTGAAGACCAAGTTTGGTTATCATATCATCAAGATTATTGATGAAGAGGAGCGCTCCAACCCTGATGTAGAAGATCAACTCGATCGTATTCGTGGCGAACTACGACAGGTTGCGACAGAGCGTCAGTTTAAGTCCTACATGAAAGGACTCAAGACGCGCGCATTTGTAGAGGTTTTGCTCTGAGCTTACAGGCAAAGTAAAGACGACAAAAGAGGGGGCGAGTTGCTTTGGCAACTCGCCCCCTCTTTTGTCGTCTTTACTTTGCTAATCTTTCCTGGATGGGAGTCATGTGAACTTCAAGATTTTGGTCCATGGTGTTCAGCATCCAGGAGAGCGCCTGAATGGTGCTGACGTAGGGCCATTTTTCGGCGAGCACATGTCGAAAGAGTGTGTTGGTGTTGGCTTGTGTGCGCGAGCCCACGGGGGCGATGAGCGCGACCAGGCGAGGGGATTGATTGAGCTCTGGTGTCCAGAGCGTGATGGGGAGCTCCAAAGCTTGCTTGCAAGCGTCAATGCAATGTGCAGGTGCCATGATCTCGTATTTGGCGAGTGTGTCGCGTAAGGTACGAAGCTCCGCGAGACTCTCGGGCGCGGCATCAAGCAGCAGAGGTTCTGTGGACATTTTGGGGGCGTTTCCAACAGCCACCTGCGCTCGCCAGAACGCCTGTTGTGGTGAGTCACCATATGCGAGGACTTCACCTGTGGATCGCATTTGTGGACTGAGCGTGGGTTGCGCGCCAGGGAAACGTGAGAAGGGTAACACGACCTCTTTACATGCCCAGCCATGTCCTCCCTTTTGAACCTCCTTGGGGAGAGGTTCGCCAAGGAAAACACCTGTTGCAAGGCTAGTGAGACAGACACCTGTGGCCTTCTCAACAAAGGGGATGGTTCGGCTAGCGCGCGGGTTGACCTCGAGCACGTAGATTTCATCATCTTGAATCGCGAACTGAATGTTGATCAATCCCTTGATCTCAAGAGCCTTTGCGATGCGCTCTGTAAGTGACTCAAGTTGTTCGGTAATCTCTTGTGGTAGCGTGGCGGGAGGGAGCAAGCAAGCGGAGTCTCCCGAGTGCACACCAGCAGGTTCGATCTGCTCCATGAGTCCACCAATGAGCACATTGGTGCCATCACTTACTGCGTCCACATCGACTTCAACCGCGCCATCAAGATACGCATCAAGCAGGAGTGGGAGGGCTTCAGGATCGTAGGCATCTCCCGAGGAAGAGAAGAAGCGATCGAGCATAACCTCAAGATCGTTATCATTTCTCAGGATGGCCATTGACTGACCGCCAAGCACGCGAGACGGGCGAGAGAGTACGGGGTAGCCAAGTGACGCAACTTCCTTGCGGACGTGCTCAGGTGTGTGTGCAATGGCTTGTGGTGGTAGCTTGAGATCGTTGTTGATTGCAAATTGTTTGAATCGCTCACGATCTTCGCAGGTGTCGATAACATCCTCTGTGGTGCCAAGGATGGTGACGCCTGCTTCGTTCAGGCCATGTGTCAGTCGTAGAGGAGTTTGTCCACCAAGTTGAACAATGACGCCGAGAGGTTTTTCCTTGTCGATGACGTTCAGGACAGCTTCCAGATCGACAGGTTCAAAGTAGAGTCGATCGCTCATATCGTGGTCTGTAGAGACCGTTTCAGGGTTGCAGTTAAGCATGATGGCTTCGATGCCACGCGCCTTGAGCGCCATCACAGCCTTGACACAGCTTGTATCAAACTCAATGCCCTGACCAATGCGGTTTGGACCACTGCCAAGGATGATCACACAGGGGGTGTCTGTGGGGTCTGCCTCGCAAGCATCCGCATATGTGGAGTAGAGATAAGGTGTGCTCGACTCAAACTCGGCGGCGCAGGTGTCAACACGTCGGTAGACAGGTGTGATCCCTGCGTTTTGGCGTGCAGCACGCGCAGCGCTTTCAGTCGCGTTACAACAGTGTGCGATGGTGCGGTCCGAGAGTCCAAGTCGCTTGAGTTGTCGCCAGTCCAGCGCATCAAGGTCAGTGATATCTGATGGCAGCTCTTCTGTCGCGAGGACGATTTGAGCGATTTGTTCAATGAACCAGGCGTTGATTGATGTGAGCGCGTTGATGTGTTTCACGCTCACGCCAAGACGTAAAGCCTGGGCGACGTACCACAATCTATCGACTTCAAAAGATTGGATTTTTTCAAGGAGTTCTTCTTTTGAAAGTGAGGCGATATGAGGTGGTGCGAGCAGATCAGTCTGACCATTTTCAAGTCCGCGCAATGCTTTGAGCAAGCTTTCTTTGAAGGTTCGTCCGATGCCCATGACTTCACCTACAGATTTCATCTGTGTAGTGAGGGTTGTGGTTGCATCAGGAAACTTTTCGAACGCGAAGCGAGGGATTTTGGTGACAATGTAATCGAGTGTGGGTTCAAAGCACGCGGGAGTTTTGCCTGTGATTGCGTTATCGATCTCATCAAGTCCGTAGCCAATTGCGAGCAGGGCTGCAATCTTGGCGATTGGAAAGCCTGTAGCCTTACTTGCGAGCGCGCTGCTTCGACTCACGCGAGGGTTCATCTCGATGACGATCATGCGATTGGTGAGCGGATCGAGTGCAAACTGAATGTTTGAGCCACCTGTGGCGACACCAACTGCACGAATCGTTGCAAGTGAGGCGTTACGCATGCGTTGATATTCGCGGTCGGTCAGGGTTTGTGCAGGTGCAATGGTGATGGAGTCACCCGTGTGAACACCCATGGGATCAAGGTTTTCAATGGCGCAAACGATGACCGCACGGTCGTATTGATCGCGCATGACCTCCATTTCAAATTCCTTGAGACCAAGGAGCGATTCCTCGATCAGGACTTCAGACACAGGGCTCATATCGAGCGCCCATTCGACCATAGCATCAAACTGTTCGGGGGTTTCTGCGATACCACCGCCAACGCCACCAAGTGTGAATGACGGGCGGAGCACACAGGGAAAACCTGTTTCGAGGCTAATGGCACGTGCTTCTTCAAGACTTTTTGCGTGTCCGCTGATGGCGACATCGAGGCCAATTTCGACCATACGTGCCTTGAAGAGCTCGCGATCTTCTGCGAGTCGGATCGATTCAGCGCTTGCACCAAGGAGCTCAATACCGAGCTTTTCGAGCACGCCTCTGTCATGGAGTTCGAGCGCAAGTGTCAGCGCGGTTTGGCCACCCAGTGTGGGGAGGATCGCGTCGGGTCGCTCGATTTCAAGGATTCGCTCAAGGTCTTCGGGTGTGAGCGGTTCAATGTAGGTGCGATCTGCGATATCCGTGCTTGTCATGATGGTCGCAGGGTTGCTGTTGATCAGGATAATTTCGATGCCTTCTTCACGCAGCGCTTTGCAAGCCTGTGTGCCAGAGTAGTCGAATTCGCAGGCCTGTCCGATCTGGATAGGACCTGCACCGATCACACAGATACGTTTGAGGTCTTGTCGGCGTGGCATGATGGCGTGCTCCTGTGAATGAGGTCGATGAAACGAAGGAAGTGGTGGTGTGCGTCGTGAGGACCAGGGCTAGCTTCGGGGTGGTACTGGACGCTGAAGACGGGCAGTGTGTTGTGCGCGATGCCTTCAAGAGTGTGGTCGTTGAGGTTGACGTGAGTGACCGTAATATCGTCGGGAAGTGACTCTGAAATGACATGGTAGCCATGGTTCTGGCTTGTGATTTCGATACGTCCTGTGGCGCGGTCAAGCACAGGATGGTTGGCTCCTCGGTGACCAAAAGGAAGCTTCTCAACAGATGCGCCCATGGCCAGTGCAAGTATCTGATGACCAAGGCAAATTCCAAACATTGGGACCTTGCCAAGCATCTGTGTGACGGACTGGATTGGGCCTTCAAGTTGGCGAGGATCTCCAGGGCCGTTGGAGAGGAAGACGCCGTCGGGATTCATGCGCAAGACGGCATCTGCGGGGAAGTTTGCGGGGACAACCACCACCTTACATCCAAGCGCTGTGAGCTGCTCCAGAATGGCGCGTTTGATGCCAAAGTCATATGCGACAATGAGCCTGTTTTCACCGCGTACGCTCTGATGTTCAGAGGGTTGAATGGTGTACGGACGAGGCGTGCTTGCAAGCATGGCAAGCGCATGTTGGCGATGTTCGTCCCAGCTTGTGACGCTGTGTGCAAGCTCGGCCGCGACCTCGGGCTCAATCTTCCATGGACCCGTTTGTGGGATGTTCGTGGTAAGCATCGCGGCCTGTGCACCTTGTGAGCGGATGTGTCGCACGAGCGCGCGTGTGTCGATTTGCGCGACGCCCATGATGCCATGATCCTTGAGGTATGCGTCGAGGCTCATCACCGAGTGCGGGTGACTTGGGATGTGTGTTTCTTCAGAGATAATGAGGCCCGCAAGTCGAGGTCGGCTCGACTCGCTGTCGCGGGCCTGAATTCCTGTGTTTCCAATGTGTGGGTGTGTGAGCGTGACGATCTGCCCTGTGTAGGACGGATCGGTCAGGACCTCCTGATACCCTGTCATTGCAGTGTTGAACACGACCTCGCCGAAGACACTTCCTGGCGTGCCAAAGCATACGCCCAGAAAAGTTGTCCCGTCAGCAAGCACGAGCGCGGCGCGCAGCGGCTTGGTCGGCGTGTCTGGCGATTGTGGTGTGGATGATGGGCGGGTCATGGTGACTCCTTTGACGTGAGCGTATCGACAACATTTTGCAGGCGTGATGTTTGCGTCTCGCACCAGGTGATATGCTCGTTGATGCGTTGTTGCATGCGCTTGATTTGTGTAGAAATATCAGGTGCTTGCGATGATGCTTCCGTGGTTGAACCTAGTTTTCCTTCTTCGATTTCCTGTGCAACTTGACGATATGCCTGCCGAAATGGAACGCGCGCTGCGACGAGCTCAAGCGCACGATGTGTGGCATAGAGTTCGGGCGTCATGGATTGCGCACATGCAGGTTCAATGACTTTGAGGCCATCAAAGACATGTCGAATGACATCAACCGAGGCGCTTGTGGATCGCGCGCCGCGCATAAGAGGAGCTTTGAGGAGCTGGTAATCACGATGGTAGCCCGAGGGCAAACTTGTCGGGAGGCTCATGACTTCAAGCAGTGCTGCGCGCACCCCATGGCCTTGCCCACGGATGAGTTCCATCACATCTGGGTTCTTCTTCTGAGGCATGATCGAACTCCCTGTGGTGTAGGCATCATCAAGCTTGAGCCAGCCCCACTCAGGGTTCACATAGAGGACAACATCACTGGCGAATTTGGCCAGCGTCCCCATCGATTGCGCCATGCAGAAGAGTAGTGACGCCTCCATCCTTCCTCGCCCTGCCTGCACCGCAGTCACAGGCTCAATGGGACGATCAAAACCAAGCAAGGACGCGGTGTAATCGCGATCAAGTGACACCAGATCGGTGGGCACGCCATATCCCGCAGCGCTGCCAAGTGCGCATACATTGCACGCTTTCCATGCATCGCGCGCCAGCGTCACGTCATCAAGCAGCAGTGATGCAAAACCGAGCGCCCAGAGCCCTACACTTGAAGGCATCGCGGGTTGAAGATGTGTCATTCCTGGAATGAGTATGTGCTTGTGAACGCTTGCAAATTCGATCGCTCTCTTGGCCACATCAAGTAGGCCAATCGCATGAAGGAGTGCCTGTTCTCGACACCACATCGCGATATCCACAGCAACCTGATCATTCCTTGACCTCGCTGTATGCAAGCGACCAGCGCTCTCGCCAAGTTTTGATGTCAGGATGCGTTCAACCGCAGAGTGAATGTCTTCATCCATCGGTCCAGGTGCAAGCTCTCCAGCCTCAGCAAGCGCGTAGAGTGCGATCAGCTCTTTTTTGAGCGCGAGCATCTCCTGATGTGTAAGAACACCTGCTTTTTCAATGGTTTTGATGTGAGCAAGGCTGCCGAGTACATCGTGTCTGGCGAGCTTGGCATCAAGGGTTTGATCATCCCAGATGGTGAATGTGGCGATTGCTTCGTTGAGCTTACTGCCCTTATCCCAGAGGGTTTTCATGGTGTGGCTCCTTGGTGTGAATTCATAAACTCCTGAATCACACCCTTGTAGAGATTAACAGCGAGGTACACTTCATCGATGGCAACAGATTCGTTTGGCGTGTGTGAGCGTTCGCTTTGCCCAGGACCAATCTTGATGGTGGGTGTGTTCTTGAGATGAACCCAGTCGCTCATGGTCGGCGATCCAAAGAGAGTGCTGCTTGGAGAGGATGCTTCAAGTGCTGCGAGTAACTTGCCTTGTGCGGGGGTTTCCACAGGAAGGAAGCGTTCGGAGTGCACACGAAGCTCTGACTCGGTGATGCCATCGAGTAGCTCAAAAATATCTGCTGGCGTGTATGAGGGCGTGTAACGAATATCGATTGTGTATTCGCACAGATCGGGGATCACGTTGTGGCGATCTCCACCCGAGATGACAGTCACGTTTGCCGAGGATGTGCCAAGATGTGGATGCACACGATCCAATGTAAGTGATTCAATTGCAATAAGATCTCGTGCTGCAATTGTGAGCGCATTTTTACCCAAATGGCTACGCGCAGCGTGAGCTGTCTGGCCATGTGCACTGGCCTTGATAATCATCAACCCACTTTGTGCCACGGCTGCATCAAGCGATGTGGGTTCGCCGACAAGCGCTGCATCAAGCTGTCCAAGCGCGCTGCGGATCTCTTCAAGCCCGCCGCCACCTGTTTCTTCAAGTACGGTCGCGGCAAAGATGAGCTCCCCACAAGGAAGACCTTCCTGAGCAAGCTCCACCACGGAGCGTGCCATGGAGCATACGCTGGCCTTTGCATCGCCTGAACCAAGTCCCACGAGGCGTCCATCAATGATTTGAGGCGTCCACGGGTCCGTGTCCCAGCCTTGCTTGGCAGGGACCGTATCAAGGTGAGAGTTCAACAGGAACGTGGGGCCAGGCGTGGATGATTTGAGGCGGCACACTACATTATCACCCATACGGGTCACGCTCAGGTTGTGATCCGTGAGGTACGTGGTGAGCAGGTTGGCGGCGGCAGTTTCGTTGCCACTGACTGAAGGTGTCGCAACAAGCTGTTCAAGCAGGGTGATGACATCGCTCATAGCTCAACTCCCTCGTGCTTGTGTGGGACAATCAATGTGCCGCAGCCTTCATTGGTAAAGACTTCAAGCAGCAGTGATGAGGGTTGGAATGCGCTGACCATGTGCACCTTGTTGACGCCATTCTTGAGGGCAGCCAGTGCAGCGAGGATCTTGGGTTTCATACCGCCAGAAATTGCTTTACTTTGAATCATTTGCTCAAGGTCATTGCAGTCGCAATAGCTGACAAGTGAGGAGGGGTCACCAAGCTTTTCAAACAGCCCTTGTTGGTCCGTCAGCAGGAAGAGTTTGTCAGCGCCAAGGGCAATGGCGAGGTGTTGTGCGATGGTGTCAGCGTTGACATTGAGGACACCACCTGTGCGTGTCGCGCCAAGTGAACAGATGACAGGGACAAAGTTTGCTTGTGTGAGCGCGGTGATGACCTCGGTGTTGATCTTGGCGATGTCTCCCACATGACCAAAGTCGACCTGAGTGGTTGAGCCATCTTCCTTGACCACATCCACAGGATGGCGGCGTGTAGCCTCAATCAGGCTGCCATCGTTTCCACTAAGTCCCACGGCTTGTGCGCCTGCTTCGCGCAGTGCAGAGACAAGCTCGAGGTTGAGCTTGCCACGGAACATCATCTTGGCCAGATCCAGTGTTTGCTCATCTGTGACCCTACGACCTCCGACGATGTGTTGTGGTACATCGAGTCGGTTGGCAAGCTCATTGAGTTGTGGTCCGCCGCCGTGGACGACGACGACATGAATGCCCACGTTGTGGAGCAGGACGATATCCTGTGAGAGAGAGCGCAGCGCCTCGGGTTTTGTAAAGATGCGACCACCAAGTTTGATGACAAAGATCTTGCCGCGATGCTGTTGAATGTAGGGAAGTGCTTGTTTCAGGTTGTGAACGCGATCCATAATCTGGGGCTCCGTGTGATGAGTTTGTTTGTGTTTTATTTGTGAATTGATTCAGTGTGTTATGTGGGTGTCATCGCCAGCATGAGCGCCATTTGAGCCCAGAGTCGATTGTTTGCCTGATGTTGGACAAGTGATTGAGGTCCATCCAAGACCGAGTCTGTCACGACGACGTTTCGGCGCACGGGGAGGCAGTGCATAAACTGAGCTTGAGCGAGTTTGTGTTCGTCCACGATCCAGTTGTCGTAGCTCATGTTGCGTTCGGAGCCGTGTGCAGCGTTGCCATAATCACAGGGTGCTCCCCATGCCTTGGCGTAAATCACGTCAGCGCCCTGACAGGCTTCATCGATATCCTCGCTCAGTGTGAGTGAGCCGCCTGTGTGCTTTGCGCTCTCCCTGGCCATCTGCATGACTTCGGGATGAAGTGCATATTCCTTGGGGTGTGCGAGCGTGACATCCATGCCAAGTCGTGTCGCCATGAGCAGCGTGGATTGTGGGACCGCGACACCGCACATGCGTGGGTGTTTGGCCCAGGTGAGTGTGAACTTTTTGCCTGCAAGAGGCTGTGCGTTGGCCTCCATATGTTCATGCAAGGTGAGTGCATCAGCCAGCGCCTGACATGGGTGCCACATGGCAGATTCCAGCGAGATTACGGGCACCGAGGAGTGTTCTGCGAGGGCCTTGATGGGGACATCTTTCATCTCTGAATCAAAGTCTTGCATGGCGCTAAAAGCGCGCAAGGCGAGCAGATCGCTGTAGCCCGAGAGCACCCCGGCGGCTTCAATGATGTGTTCTGCGCAGCCCTGATCCATGACCGCGCCTCTGGTGTATTCAATGGCCCATGAGCTTGCACCAGGTTCAAGCACTACCATGTGGCCACCAAGATGTTTCATTCCCACTTCAAACGATGTGCGTGTGCGCAACGATGGGTTCATGAATAATGCGGTGAGAATCTTTCCGTTGAGCGGTGTTAATTCTTTGAAATTAGGTGTGTTTTTGAGTGCTTTTGCAAGTGTCAGGACAGCGTCAAGAAACTCTGGTCCTCCCTCCAGGCCAGAGATGTAGTGAGAGGGAGCGAGGTTTGATGCAGCCAACAGCGCAGATTGGTAAGAGGAGTCAGTCATGGCATCACCTATGGGAGAGAAGGGGCGTGGAGCAGCCCTGTCGTTTCTGGGAGGTCAAACATGAGGTTCATGTTTTGAATCGCCTGTCCTGAAGCGCCTTTGATTGTATTATCAATGGCACACATCACGACGAGTTCGTCGTCACCACAGATTACGCCAATGTCAGCGAAGTTTGAGCCGACGACGTGGTTGATTTCGGGTGATCCTTCACGCACACGTACAAAGGGAGCATTTTCGTAGGAGTCGAGGATGCTCTGTTTCAGCGCTTCGGGGTTGTCGGTGTGCATATGCGCGGTCGCGAAGATGCCGTGTGTCATGGGGGCGCTTGCTGGAATGAACGACAGCTTGGTGGTTTGCCCAAGTTGGTTGAGCAAGGCCAGCACCTCGGGCACATGTTGATGCGAGAGGACTTTGTAGAGTTTGTAATTGGTGTGACGAGAGGGGTGGTGCGTGCCTGCACCAGGTTTTTTCCCCGAGCCTGTAGAACCTGTGGCCGCGAAGATCGTGACATGCTCGGGGAGCACGTTGTGATGGGCCAGAGGTGCGAGGATCAGGTTGAGGGCAGTGGCAAAACAGCCAGGGTTTGCCACTGCTTTGGAGAGTTTCACTGCGTCACGGTTCCACTCAGTGAGCCCATAGACAAAGTTGTCCATGAGTTGTGGCGCGACATGCTCCTGTTTGTAGTGTGTGGCGTAGAGGTCTGCCTGTGCTTCAGGAAGTCTGAAATCACCTGAAAGATCAATGATATGGCAGTCTGGTTCGCCCTGTTCAAACAGGGGGGCGATGATTTGAGCGGAGGCCTTGTGAGGGAGCGCAAAACAGATCGCATCTACTTCGTTAGTAAGCGTGTCGAGGTTTTTGATATCCCCACAAGTAAGGTCGATGATACCTGCAAAGTGAGGCCAAATTTTGGAGAGCTTGATGCCGTTGAGATCGCGGGCAAGCGCGTGGGTGAGCTCAAAGGCAGGGTGGGCTGCGATCAAGCGGCACAGCTCAGCTCCGACATAACCTGTGACCCCGACCACGGCGATCTTCTTTTTTGCAGCGAGTGGTGCTGTCATACCTCTTCCTTTTGATGCTTCAATTTTTGTAGTTCTTTAACGCCTTCAACCACGGCAGCGCCAAACTCTTCTGTGTGGATGATGGCGTTAAATGCTTTGGTGTGGAGTTGTTCACGAATTTGCTGGCATCCGATGTGATTGTCGGTGACTGGACCAGAGAAGATATCAGGGCGTTTTTTAAGCTCATTGGCAAAGAGTGCCATGGCACCAAAGCTCCCCACAGGATCGCTTGCGCAGCACACATGTAGTGTTGGAATTTGTGCAATGATGGGGTCCTTCAGGATTTCCATCACGCCGTAAGCGCCAAGGAGTCCATCGCCCATTTCCACAACGATGACATCAGGGTTAGTGCCCTGGTGACTGAGCGCGTAGAGCAGTTGTTTTGCGCTGTGAGGTGCGGAGTCTGCTGATGTGGATGGGAGGCCCACATCGACGAAAGTCATTGCCTTTGTGGCACCACAGTCAAGCATGGAGAGCACGTCCTTGCGAGCGGCGACGCCTGTGAACTTTGCCGCATCAACACCCATGCCCGATTTTTTGAGCGCACGTACCGCAGCGCTCGCAGCTAACGTCTTTCCTGCGTTCATACAAGTGCCTGAAATGATAACCAAAATGGGCACATCTTTGATGTGTTGCTCTTGAAGCGCGGGGGTGGATGACATCTCCGACATGTTCAGGTTTGCAGGCACACCTTCACGCGAATCAATCACGGGAAATGTGAGGACTGAGCCGAGCACTTCGAGCACCGTGGGAGGGCCAACCATCGGGTTGGATGTTTTGCATATACCCATCACACCACCCAGGTTGAGCATGTGAATGGTGTCGCCAACTTCCAGTGTTTCAGGAATGACGCCGCCATGTCCATGTAATGCGTGGCGCTGACCGAGTGCGCCCACCACCACATCACCCACATGGATCTCAACCTGACGACCGTATATATCTTCAAGATGTCCGTAGCGCTGGCTTCTTTCCAGCACTTTTGCGGCGATGATTTCACCACGTTGTGCCTGGATTTTCTCGCTCAAAAGCGCCTGTGTGGCGATGGAGAGTTGCGCTGTGACGCTACCTCGTTTGTCAATGGTCACGCGCTTCATAATGTCTCCTTGTCAGCCTGTGTGTTGGCTTGCTGGCGAGCGCGTGCGGCAAGAAGAGACTGCGTTCCAAAAATGGTACAGAATCCACGTGCATCGGCAGCGCTCCAAAGCGTGTTTCGCTCGCCATATGTACCTGCTGCCGCTGACATCATGGAGTACGGAGACTTCACGCCACAGACTTGCACGCAGCCCTGGCGGATCTTGATGCGCACCTCACCACAGACCGTGTACTGTGAGGAATCAAGGAACGCTTCCATGTCGCGCATGACGGGGTCGAAGTACTGCGCTTCATGGAGTAACATGCCGTAAAAATTGGATATTTGAGTGTTCCAGTGTGATTGCCAACGTGTCAGGACAAGCTTCTCAAGTTCGCGGTGTGCGTCGTGCAAAATGCTCGCTGCGGGAGCTTCAAATGCGATCCTTCCTTTGATACCAAGGATGGTGTCGCCCACATGAATTCCGCGACCAACGCCATGCTCCGCGCCAAGTTGGTTGAGCGTGCGGACTAGCTCCACGCCACCCAGTGGTGTGCCATCAATCGCAGTGGGAATACCCTGGTCAAAGGTCAATGTGAATGTGTGTCCTTCATCGGGTGCTTCATGTGCAGGCTTGGTCCAGACGTAAGCCTCATCAGGCGGAACTTGCCAGCTATCGTGAGTTTCCTTGCCGCCAATGGTGACGCCCCAGAGCCCCTCGTTGATAGAATAATCTGTGGTGGATGTGGGGATCTCGACGCCATGTTTTGCGAGCCACTGGCTGCACGCCTCACGGGTCCATTCTTCATCGCGGACAGGGGCGAGCAGCTCGGTGTTGGGGCAGAGCGCACGAAGGGCGACGTCAAAGCGAATCTGGTCGTTGCCTGCGCCTGTGGAGCCATGTGCGATGGCGTTTGCACCAAATTTGTTGGCGATGTTTGCGACGACACGTGCTTGCACCACACGCTCTGCGCCCACACACAACGGATAAACTCCACCACGCTTGATGTTACCCTTGATCAGGTAGGCGATATGATCATCAAAGACCGCCTGCGTGGCGTCAAAGTGGATGTGTTCCTTGACGCCAAGGGCGTGCGCACGTTCGGCGATTTCTTTGGCTGTGTCCTTGTCAAAACCACCTGTGTCTACGGTGACTGTGATGACGTCATAGCCAAACGTTTCCTGGAGGTAAAGGAGGCAGAACGAGGTATCAAGTCCGCCAGAAAAGGCAAGTACAACGAGTGGGTTTTGTGTGGCCATGGGGCATCTCCTGCGCGAGGTTGCGTCTGTGGTTTTTTGGTGTAAGGTGTTTAAAAATAATTGTTTTTGTTAGGTTGTGTTTAACGGTCGCGATGGGACGGTTTTTAATCACAGCCTAGTTGATGCCAGCAACCTCACGGAGCTGATCCGCGAGCGCCTGTTGGTGCAAGCTGTCCTTGAGCGCGATAAAGATGGTGTCATCACCTGCGATGGTGCCTGCAAGTCCTGGCAATGGGAGCGCATCAAGCGCGGCGCCCACGAGCTGGGCCGTGGCTGGCTTGACGCGCAATACAATCAGGTTCTCTCCCACACAGTACAGCGTCAGGAGGTGGTGCCATACCGTGCCCGAGAACTCGGGAAACTCGGGGAGCTGCTCTTCAACAGGGAGGCAGTAGACGCCGTTGGTTTTGCTCAGGTTCAACGCCTTGATATCGCGTGAGATGCTGGACTGCGTCAGGTTAATTTGGTGTTGGGCCAGCGCATCGATAAGATCGGACTGGGTGCGGTAGTCATTCTCTGCGATCAGGTCACGCAAAAGTTCAAGTCGTTCTTGGCGGTTCATGACAGGAATCCAGGTGATAAATTGGGGCCAGATATACGAATGTGTTGCAAGATATGGTGATTTGCCACGCCTGCATGTTGGCTTGTATGCAGCTTTGAACTCTGAATGTCAAATAATATGCGCATTTTTATTTAAATATTCGATTTTATTCAGGTTTTTATGCATTTATTCTGCATATTGCGTGGTTTTATTTGCATGTTTTTTAAATGGCTTTCCAACGCTGTATTTGAAATAATCCACGCCCGATGTATGAACTCTGGAGGTAAGGTTGCGGCTAGATTTTGGATACAGAGACCTCACACACGAGGCACTTGAAGACCTGCTTCGGAAGACCCCCCACCTCGATCGCGTAACCCACCTTGATGTGTTTGATAACCAGATTGGTGATGAGGGGCTCAAGGCGCTGATAGATGCCCTGTATGCAGCTCAGTCTCCCCTGCAATCGCTTGATATTGGCGCAAATCAGATCCACGATCCTGGTGCAGCCGCCCTCATCACGTCCCCCGTTCTTGTAGGCATCAAGGAACTCAACCTCGCCTTTAACAAGCTTACTGACCTGACCGCGTTTGAGCTGGCCCGATCCCCCCATCTCACAGCTCTTCGAGCGCTCCACTTGACGGGAAACGCCATCTCCGAACAGGGTGCCATCGCCATGGCTAACTCTGCATATCTCAAACATATTGCGTTGCTTTGTCTGAGTGAGGAACACATCACGGATGTCGGCTTTCAGGCATTTCAACGTTCGCCATATCTCCAGGGCGCTGTACACTGGGAATGACTCTGTACACCTGTACAAACGGGCTCAATTACGTGAATGAAGATGTAAGTAATGACCATCAAGTATGATAACCCTCTCATCAGTCATGATGGGATCAAAGCACTCGCGAACTCCAGCAATATCAAGAACCTTCAGCGGTTTCAGTGGGATTCTTCTGAGGCGCGCACTGATGCTGTTCAGGCGTTGGCAAGGTCTCCTTATTTGCCTCATCCACTTCGGCCGCTTTACGAGGCCTGGGAACAAGTAAGCATCTAGCTCGCATGACACGTTTTCCCAGGGGGGCTCTGCCCCCCATGCCCCCCGCAAGGGACTATCGCCCCTTGACCCCTATCCTCTTAGCATAATGACTCTGCTCGCCTGTTTGTAGCGCACACGATAGCCCTGAAAGCGTGGAAGAACCTGTGTGGCGGGCTCCTTGCTCTGCTTTGCGGCCTTGTTTTCGGGGCTCATCTCCACCTTACGTTGTCGTGGAAAGACCTGACATACATACTGTGCGCCCTGATGTTCCCAGATCCTTGGAAAGTCCTCAAACAACAGGTCAATTTCAGGCTGATAAAGACCAGTTAGCTTTATTAGGTCTGGTAAAAGGTCTTCATTTTCAAGGAGTTCTATCTCATCGCAAGTCTGCAATCCAAGCTCTTCAAAACGTTGTGTGAGCCATTGCTCGGGTGGCACAACAAGAGATTCAAGCGCGTGTAATTTATCAAGGTTCCAGTGCTGTGTATCCAGCGTATCTACCCACTGACTCAGGATCTCCAGTATGTGCAACCTGTCTTTTAACGCCTCACCTGCGCCTTTGAAGATACGGTTCTCAAGCACCAGTGACGCGGCGGCTTCCTGAAGCTGTGTTCCTTCAAGCTCCTCCTTGCTCCCTGTCAGTGATACTCCCGCCAACTCTCTGGTGATCACGGCTTCAATTCGAACAGAGCCCTTTCTTTTACGAACCTCCAGCTGCCCAACCTCAACCTCAACATTGGCATATTTCGCGAGCACCCTGGCTGAACAGGGCAAAAGCAAACTTCCTCGCCCGCGTGCACCATAACCCTTTCGATCTCCCAGCCATGTGTGGTCGCAAATGATACCTGTGGTGGGTGGTTTGTAGTGTGGGTTTTCCTGGATGTTAAACGGTTTGTACGGAGACACCGCCACCTCAACATCTCCATTTGCCCATGGTTGTGTGGTGCTCTTTCTTCCTCCCTTTCGGGCCTTTTTCTGTGCACGTTCTCGTAATACAAAACCCATCTCTGGAGCTTGTGATAAGAGGTGTGCGGCCAGTTCGTCACGATCGGGCAGGGGAGAGGTGTCTTGCTTGGGTGATTTGACTTCACATCCTGTAAGTGCTCTTAAGTTCTCTGCTATTCTTTGCGTTTCTCGCAGGCCAACTTCGTGCAAGTGATGGCGGCGAGGCTCGCCAAAACGCAATACAGTGAGCGCTTCAAGTACCTCATCATCCACATCACTCAGGAGATCCTTGCGAGCTTCAATGATACGCTCCTGTTGATCGCCCTTGATGCGGTCAAGGCGCAGCATCAACCTGTAGCCACGCTCCATTAACGCCACCAGGTCACACACAGCACCCAACAGATGTGTGGGCGCATTGACAAGTAAACGTGCCGTATCTGTTGAGACAGGAAGGTGTAATAACTTCTCGCCAAGGTTTGTGATCTCACCTTTCTGGCTTACTGCGCCAATCTCGATCAGTCGTGCACGTGCCTTCTCAACGGCAAACTCGGGCGGAGCGGTGACCCAGGGCATTTGCTCGAGCTTCATGATTTCCAGCCCGCAAATGCCCGCGCGCAAGACCATATCATCAAGTTCGACGCGCTCGATCTCTGGTGCGGTGATCTCCTGCGCTCTGTAGCTCGCATCCCACAGGCGTATGCAGTGACCTGCTCTGACACGACCCGCACGACCCGCGCGCTGATCCATCGACGCCTGTGATGTGGGGAGCAGTGATAATGCTGTCTTTCCTGCACGGTGCACCTGCATGCGCACCAGTCCAGAGTCCACAACCCATGTCACGCCAGGCAAGGTCAGCGATGTTTCGGCGACGTTGGTCGACAGGAAAACCCTGCGCTTGCCTGGCGTGGGATCTTCAAATGCACGCATCAACCTGTTCATGGGGAGGCTTGCGTGGACCTCCAATACTTCAATATTATCAGGGTGTTGTCTCTGTAGATTGCCAAGCTGACTTGCGCAAGATGCGATCTCACCTTTACCAGGAAGGAACACAAGAACCTCGCCATCACCAGGTTCATTAAGCGCACGCCGAACAGCGCGCTCCACGCGCTGTTCAAGGTCTTCATTGCTGGGTAAAGAGGCGTCGCGCTGATACATGATATCCACTGGATACGTGCGGCCTTGCGCTTCAATTAACTCTGCACTCAATGCTTCCTTGAGGCCCTGAGCATCAAGCGTTGCACTGGTGACGACAAATTTCAGCGCCTCTCCACGTGCTCGGCGTGAGCGAATCACCGCAGCAACAAGATCGACCTCCCACCCGCGCTCATGAAATTCATCGATAAGCACGGCATCAAACGCAAGCTCCTTTTCAGAGAGAATGCGCAACGCCACACCAGGCGTGGCAAACAAGATCTTGGTCTTGTGCGATTGCATGTTCTCAAAGCGAACGCTGTAACCAATCTCGTCGCCAACCTTGAGGTTGGCTTGTTTTGAGAGGAATGTGGCGAGCGCACGACAGGCGACACGACGGGGCTCAATGACGAGGACCTTCTTGGAGAGATCCCCCATCCACAGAGGTAGTCGTGTGGACTTACCCGAACCTGTAGGCGCAGTGACAATCAGGGGCGCATCTGCGTTTTGGTAGAGCTTTGTGAACTGTGGGCGAACATCATCAACAGGAAGTTTCATAAGTGTTAGTTTCTGAGGGAGTCCATGGTCCAGCGACTGATATCATCAAGAGCGCGCATCTCGCTGCCCGCTCTGGACATGACCGCCATGCCCTGCGCAGTGCTCGTCAGTGCGCGTGCAATTTGTCGAGGATCCTTGCGTACATCGAGCACCCCATCAATCTGAGCTTTGCGTAGGCCCTGATAAAAACCTGTCTCAAAATCGGCGAGGATATCACCTACTTTGCGCAGCAGTGGACGCTTGCCCTGAACACACTCCACGCTGGCGATTGCAACGAGGCAACCTGCGGGTGTGTCCTGGCTTGTGAGTCTGTCGATCAACGCATCAAGAACGTGCTCAATGGTATCAAGGCCCTGATTGGTGTCGGGCTCAAACAGAGGTTCCAGCCATGGACCAATGATGCGCGTGTGATAGCGCCCAAGGGATTGAATAAACAGGTTTTCCTTGCTCTCAAAGGCAGAGTAAAGGCTTGCCTTTCCAAGGCCCATCGCATCGGTGAGCAGGCTCAGGGACGCGCCCTCATAGCCCTTCTCCCAAAAGACACGCATCGCTTGATCGAGCACTTTGAGGGGATCAAATTCTCTGGGGCGTGCCATAACGTGGGACTCCTTGGGTCAGGTTTGTCTGGTGCAAGGACAGACGTGTGTGTTGCGAAGTGATTGAATATTATTCGCTTTTTGGTGCTTCTTTGGCAGGTTTGTCAAATTTGCGGTTGTAGCGTTCGGGCCGTTTATATTGGCCTCGCCAGTCCACACCTTGCTTTTGATAGCCCTGCCTTGCGGGGTTTGTGCTGTTTCCAGTGCGAAGCGTGTGTACGCCTTGGAACAAACCTGCGCCAAAATAGCAAATACAGGGAGAGGCGAGCAAGAAGATCACGACGACAGCGATAATGGAAAAGACCATCGCGTTGCGTTCTTGCTTTTTAGTTGCCCGATCTGTGTGTTGTTCGGGCTCTTCTTGAGGGGTGGAGGTGCTCATAATGATCTCCGTGGAATACAGACTGCTCACTCCATCAACGAACACAATCGTTCATATAAGCAGATGACCCCAGAACACAAGGAGGAGTAGATTTTATTGTTTTGGCTTCAGCAAGATACAGCAGAAGAAAATGAACATGCTCTGCAAGAGATTGAACCTGACTTGAGGGTGCATAGTATGCGGCGAGGTTATTTTGAGTCGTCCTGAACTCCAATGCGATCCTGGTAGACCGGTTTTGTTTTTTAAGTTGTTGTTATTGAATGATTATTTGTTTTTTTTTGTTTTTGATCCGTTGTGAAGAGAGGCGTTGTGAATACGATGTGATGCAAGAGAGGTTTTATTGAGGTTTTATCAACTGATCATGGTGCTGGTGTTGATGTGCGTGGTGTGGCCTACACAGTTGCACGCGCAGGAGAGTTCCATTGGGCCGTTTCAGATCCGCGATGAGGCGGGCCACACTCTTCGGGTGACTGGGTTTGCGCAGCTTCTTGCGCAGGTCAATGGCAAGGAGAGTCAATATGACAATACAATTCTGAGGGTGAGGCGTTTGCGTCCTGGTTTAAGCGCTTCACTGGGGCATGGTTTGGAGTTTGATGCGATCTGGGATCTTGCTCCAGGATCAGGACAGCTTATTGATGCTGTGGCCACACTCGACGTAAAGTCTCATGTTAAATTACAGCTTGGGCAGTTCAAGACGCCATGGTCACGGTATCGATTGACCTCGGGCTCAGACCAGGTTCTTGTGAACTGGTCTCATACAACAGCATATTTTGGTGGGGAGCGTCAGCTTGGATTGGCTGTGAGTCGAAGTGATCAATCTCAAGGTCGGTTGCATTATCATCTTGGCGTATTTTCAGGCAATAATGCGCGTAGCTCACACGGAATAGGGCTTGCCAAGGTTTACAAGCAACCTGTTGAAAATACTTCTTTATTTGGCAAGTCTTCGGTGTCAAGAGATGTGCATCCAGAGCTTGTGGGTCATGTTGGTGTGGGCTCACAAGGAATGGATGTCGCGCGGCTTGATGATCCTTCAGGAGGTGGTCTTCGAGCATATGTGGGCATTGGTGCGACGCATGATTTTCAGCCCGAGGCGATGTATGATGCGGACTCACGTGCACAGGCCGAGGTGATCATCAAGTGGTCAGGATTTTCGACATACACAGGGGTATATGCACAGCGTAATGCATTGCAGCAAGATGATGGGCGGTATGGTGTGATGTATGGCGGCCTGTTTGAGTCGACGTATCATGTGGGCACACGCACATCTCTGGGGATAAGGGCTTCAAGGATGAAGCTCTCCGATGCATTGCTTCAGGATGCAAGGCTTGTCTCTGCATCTTCCGAGGTGTGGCATCAACTCGATGAGTTTGCTCTCGGCGCGCGTTATCAGGTGTTAGGTGAGAACCTTGTGTTGACCTCAGACCTTGGTTTGAATCAGGCATATGTGGAGGATGCTCGTCAGAACTCCTGGCGAGTTCGTCTGCAAACACAGCTCAGCTTTTAAAAGGTTTTATTGATGCCAATGCCACCCATGATGTAGCGCTGTGAGTAGCTGCCATTGCCGACGACGGTGGTGTTTTCGCCTGAAGCATCGGTGGGGTTAATCTGGCGCACCTGTGAGTTTGTGATGTTTCGGTCGGGCATGTGAAGGTAGCCAAAGCCCGCGTCAATGCTCATTTTTTTGAACTGGTAGGAGCCACCCAGTGAGAACAGGTGCTTGGTGGAGTCAGGGAGAAAGACGCTGTAATACTCATCAGGTACAGCGCTTGACTCAAAGGTGTAACCTGCACGCAGAGAGGTTTTGGTGTTGAGTTGGAACTCTGCACCATTTCGGATGGAGAAGGTGTCTCTGTAATTGAGAGGAACGTTGGTCGCGCCAGCTTCAATGGAGCCAATGCCAGGTACATTGTCCACGGTGACATCATTAGGCACAGCGGTGACCTCTTTGACCGAGCCCCAGTTTTCATACACCATTGCCAGCTCATAATCGAACGTATCAAGGACAAGTCGCAGGCCCACGCGTGCCATAAATGGGAACTTGAGGGAGGCATCCATTGTGTCCCCATTGACCTCCGCGTTGGCAAATAGGGGGTTGTCTTCAGGGAGTTTGAGTTCAAGGTCCGCGTCACGATCGCGAATCTTGACGGGAAGCTGCATGGAGATGGCTGCTTCAACATTGGGCGCGATCTTGACCCATGCGCCAAGGTTACCCGTGGGGCTAAAGTAGTCATGCAATGAGATGCGCGTGAGGATGTCCTGATCGCGATCCTCTGGATCGCCATAAAGACCTGTGTAGCCCGAGGTTACGGTGACCAGCGAGAAGCTCCCGATAAGGTTCTGGAAGCCAGCACCAATACGGATGGAGTCGCCAAATTCCTTGGCGAGCGCGAAGTGAAAGTAGCCAAGCAAAGAACCATTGTTATCAACCAGAGAGTAGCGTTGTGCACCATCTTCAGGGAAGGTTTGTGGTGCGGTATAAGGGGCATAGAAGCCAAACGCCCAGTAGGTGTCCTTGAGTTTTGGTAGAGCACCTCCCACAAGGATTTGAGGGTTGGGCAGTGGAGGTGCTTCGTTGGAGACAGGATCAAAGGTGATGGTGTCTCCGTTTTCAAGTTGTCGCGGTGCGCGTGCAAACTGGAAGTCCAGTGCGATCAGGTTGAGATCTACAGTGAGCGTGAGGTCATCAATGCCTGCGATATTTGCAGGGTTGTGCCAGATGCTATTCAGGTTGCCGCCCCCACTTGCGACAAACGCGCCTGCTCTTCCCAGCGGCTTGACGCCATGGCCAGGGAGGAAGAAGCCTGATGCCAGAGCGTCAGAGGTGAAGCACAAAAGCAGTGCGATGGTGAGCAGTGTGGCGCGAAGTGAGGCAGTGGTGCGCATGAGTGTGAGGTCCTTGATGAAGAGAAGCAAATCAACCTCGGGGTTGATTTGCTTCTCTTTTGTTTTGTGGTTTTAAGTTTTTGAATTTATTTGCTAATTGGCTCTGAGGTCGACGAGGTCGTACATTTGCTCCATGCCCTTGGCATCATCATCAAGCCAGTCTGCGATCTGCGTCAGAATGAATTCATAGTCGGCAGGGGCAAGAGGTGCAGAGGAGCTTGGATCAAGGCGCAAGTACTGCGCAAAGAAGTCAAGCAATGTGAACAGAGGTGCATTGTCGTTTTGAGCCTTCAGGAGCGCTCGGTTCATCAGCGCGATGCCTGTGCCATCGGTATCATTGAGCATAATGTTATGTAGCATCAACGCACCCATTGATGCGAAGTGCATCTGAGCGTACTGACCCGAGACGTTCCATTCACGATCGGGATCGATGAGCCTGGAGAGGTTTTGTGCAATGGGGAGCCAGACATCGGTGTTCACCGAGCGAATCAGGAGTTGATAACCCATGACGGTGGTGTGTTCACGACCCACAGGAGTGCCCACGAGGTACGCGATAAAGTCGTCAATGGCGGCGCGGTTTTCGGGTTCTTCGAGAATTTGTTCGGCGATGAGCACAAGACCTGCGAGCAGACGAGAAGTCCAGAGGTCTTCAAGCATGTGATAGATATCATCCTGAAGCCAGGAGTTTAGCGTATTGTCATCGCGTTTCTCTGCGGTGAAGTCTGCGGCAAAGTTCAGCACGCTCGCACCAAGCGCGATGCTTGCGTCGCTCTTGAAGCGAGGATTTTCTCCTGCGGGCCACTCTGCGCCAAGGACGAGGTCCACGAGCGCGCCAAATGCGCGTGAGAACTGCTCCTTTGCCTCGGGGTCGCTGGTCACGGCCTGTGTGATCTTGGTGAGGCTGTGGGTCATTACATGAAGAGGGGAGAGGTTGCGTTGTGTGCGGCCATCGGGGAGGCTGATATAATCGAGGCCATCTCGTGTGGTGAAGTTACCTGGAGTGGTGGCATGCACGATAAAGAGCCTGAGCTGTTCGTTAAGATCAAGCCCTGTGCTTTGTTTGAGCGTTTGAAGTCGTCGTGAGAGGTTATAGAGCGACTTCATGAGCCTGCCATCAGCAAAGACTTCAAGCATGATGGGTTCAAAGCTACGCAGATTGGCGGCCTGAGAAGGAGACATGAGGCCATTTGCCTGCACGTATACTTCGGGGTGTTGAGGGTAGTGCTTGTGGACGACCTCAAACAGTTCCAGCATGAGGTGTTCCTTGTCGTGATCACTGAACGCCTTGGCCATGGGGTAGACCGCATCAATCAGGCCCGAGGCTTCTGCTTCAAAGAGCCCATCAGCGAGGTTGTCTGCAAGCTTGTAACCCTCGGCATCACGAGGTTCACGGATGTCGATGATCACAGCGTCGCTTCCTGATCCTTCTCTGTAGCTGATGTCTTCCTGAGTAAACATGCGGGTGAGCTGGTCAGGGGTTGGTTTTTTGCTCAGTGTGACACCAAAGAGTTCGCTGAGCATTTCAACAAAACCAGCGATGTTTCCGTTGGAGATTCCGAGCGCGTTGAGGATCGGTCCAAGGTCATTGCCTTCGAGGATTTCGCGAGGCACAGCCTGTTCAAGGTCGAGGTTGCCTGCGACGCTGCGGAGGAACGCTTCTGCACCGCCAGGCAAGGAGATAAGCGCAGGAGGTGCAGGAGGCGTGCTTGAGCCAATGCGAACCTCATCCATTTCCATGTCATAGGGCACACCAGCAAGGGACCACATCAGGTGCCATGTGGCCTGAAGCTGGCTTCGGTTCTCTGGCGTTTCTGGCGCAGAGTAGTCCATGGGGATCTTGAAGATCTCGCCAGAGGGACAGGCGCGGACACATTCAAAGCGATCATTGGTGCCGATGGTGTAGGTCAGCTTGCATTGCTGGAAGCAGCTATCATAAGGGCCGCCTGGTGTGACGGTGGCCTTTGTATTTTTGTAGGAGAGGAGCGTGCCCATGGCGTCACCCACACGAGGAGTGATGGGGTCACCGAGTGCGTTCATGAAGTCGTGCCAGAGCTCCTTGTCGCTCGCGATGGCGTTGAGTGTGGGGATAAGGTCATTAATCAGTGTTTGTGTGGGTTCAAGCTCTGCATCGGGGAATGCTTTTGAGACCTCGACGCCATAATCGAGCGCGACAACAACACCTGCGAGTTCGGAGCTGCCCTTTTCCATGAACGTGGCGGTCTCACTGGCAAGCTCGGGGAGGTGAGGATAGGAGAGCGCGCGTGAAGCGCCCCAGGTGAGGTCCATCAGGGGGTTGTCCTGTCGGAATCCTTCAAAGGGGCCGCGTTCATCGGTGTTCACGGTAGTGGGGCCCATGATGTGGCGGAACGTGGCGAGCAGATCTGCGGCGACGCCCTGCTCGGAGAGCTTGGCGTATTCACGGATAAGGTAGCCGAGCGCGGTGAGGTTGAGGTCGATGTATTCAAAGGCAAACTCGCCATTGATCATGGTGCGACCGAAGCCATCACGCGTGACCCCATCCATATCGGCGAAGGCTTCCTTGGGGATAAAGCCGCCATTTTTGAGGATGAAGTTATTGTTGGTGTCAACATCAGGGAGGCCATCGTTGTCGACGTCAGCAAAGAGGTCCTGTGTGAGCTCGGGGTTGATTTGAGGTAAGCCGCGCGAGTCATAGACAGCGACATAGAGCGGGCGAGTGGAGTCGAGCGGTTCAAAGCGAGGATCTTCTTTAAGGAGGATGTCGCGCACAATAATGGCGAGCGGATCACCGACCTGTTCGGGGCTAATATCCTGGAGTGCTCCCGAGAGTGTGCGTAGAAGCTCTGTGACACCGTTGGATTCATCAAGGCTTGGAGCACCATCATCGGTGAACCCATCATTATCGAGCACAATGCGTGTACCCTTGATGCCGAGGTCCTGAAGGTTTGGGTAGGTGGTGACATAGCCGATGAGGTCAGGCGCAGAGATGGGGCTGATGAAGTCTGCGGGCTGAGGCTGGAAGGCGCTGGAGATGTTTTGTAAGAGCTGTTGGTCCTGGCTTGCGGTGCGAAGCATCTTGGATGTCTTGCGCGTCATGCCAGGCATCAGGCCGCTGTCGATAAGTTTGAGCGTTTGTTGAAGAAAGACATCAAGCAGGGCGAGCTGTTGTTGGGGGGCGATGGTGTCAACGCTGTTGATGAACTGCTGTCTTTTTTCAATCAGCAGCGCTTCTTTCTCAGCACCCTTATGTACCGCACGCGGTGCATCCTTGAGCATGATTTTGTGGGCTTCCTCGCCGAGGGTGCCAAGCTGCGTGTTGCTCTTGGAGAAGTCATACTCCTTGACGCAGGAGCTGAGCATGAGCAGTGCCGCGAGCGTGATAAAGATGCGTGCTTGATGGGTCATGGTATATCTATACGAAAAGGATTGTATGGTTGTCAGACAAACAGTCCGAAATGGTATCAAAATCACAACACGAATCAAGGGAGAGCCGCATGAAAAGCGATGACGCGGCGCGTCATGAGGTTTGAGTGGGTGTTGGTTTCTGGTATCAAATAGGGGGCGTCAGTGGTTGTCGGAATGCAAAAATCGGGGTGAGATGTTGTTCTGAGTGGTTGACCCTACTTGACTGGCTCTGATAGGTTACGCCACCAGGAGTAGGAGTGAGCGCCAAGAATAAAGTTGAGTTTGGTGGTTCATGTATTAGGATGGGTCAGGTTAGATATGGGCATGAGTAGTTTAAGTACTTGCGCACTTGAGTTGATATAGACTTTACGTTGAGGAAACAGATGAAGGCACGAGCTGCGGCCATGATGGTGGGGTCGGCATTACTTCTTGGATTGGTAGCTTGCGAGAAGCCAGTGGTCGTGACGGCTGGTTCTCCTGCTGTGGCGGGAGGGATGCAGTTTGAACTTGGAGATTACAGTGTTGAGAAGCTGGAAATCCATGAGGGAGATGATAGTTACGCCTATGATCGCGCGGTGCTCATCCTCCCTGTGACCATCACCAACAAGGGCAAAAAGCCCTACACCTATACACCTACACACAACTCTCCCCAGATGAACGAGGGCAGTACACCGCTTGTGTACGCCAACCCTGGTGCCGAGGCAGAGCTTCCTCCCGCACAAAAGCAAGCGCTGCAAGGCGTGATGTTGAGCAAGGGCGCGTTCTCAAAACAACTTGATGAGCCCAAGGTCATCAACGCTGGTGAGAGCGTGACGGATTATTACCTGTTTGAGTTGCCAGCCAAGGGTACGTCGGGCCTGATCTTCAGCGTGCCTCCCACATGGCACAGCGGCAAAATGCCGACCCTGATCAAGTTTGATTACACCCCCAAAAAGGTGAAGGGTCCCAAGATCTTTGCCAAGGATGAAGCGATCGATTTCAGTGGTGTGACCTTCACCGTCACAGGCGTGGAAAACACCTACATCAAGACCAGCGACACTGCTCAGGGCGAAGGGTTCTCAACCAATCCTCTGCTCAAAATTACCTTTACGGTAGAGAATGGTCGTGAAGAGTCCATCACCTATGAGCCAAACCACAAGGCCGTGGCGGGTGCCATCGGTGCACGTCTCTCCTCGCTCAAGGAAGGTTCTCACAAGCGCGTCCAGTTTGGCCCCACAACCTCTCCTGAAGGGCAACTCTCAGGAAAGACTGAGGTCAAGGCAGGCGACAAGATCACGGATTACGTGCTCTTTGAACAACCTGGTGAAGATGTCGCTTCTCTGATGCTTGAGTTCCCTGCAGCGCTCTTTGACGCCAGCGGTCTTGCTCGCGTCTCACTTGACTACACCTACTCCAAACCTGCACTTCCCAAGGAACTTGAGAAGAAGGAAGAGAAAAAAGAGGGTGAGGCCAAGGAAGGTGAGACCAAAGAAGGCGAAGGCGATAAGAAAGAAGAAGAAAAGAAGTGAGCTCTTGAACCAGCTCCTACATCACGCTCCCATGGAATATGCCGCCTCTTCACCTGGTTGATGGGGCGGTAACTTTCTTGTGAGCAGTAAGGTGAGTGGTGAGAATTATGGCCAGTAAAAAGAAAAAGAAGAATTCATCCCGAAATAAAACCTCCCAGCAGGGCTCCTTTTCCAGCGGTGCGCTCGCCAGTCAACTCTCTGGCTTGAAGCTTGACCCCAAAAAAGACCAGTCCAAAAAGCATGTCGGGCGCGTCAAGACGCCCGAACCTGCTCCTGTTGCTGCCGAGGAGATCTCCCCCGAGGAACTTCTCGATGGTGAAGATCTCTTCCTCGCAGCGCTTGATGCCATGCCCGAGCCTTCCTCCAAACAAAAGCAACGCGGCACATCACCATTCCAGGGCAAGTTTGCACAGCAACTCAAAGGGCATCAATCCTTTGCTGAACGTCTTGAAGGTGTGCAAGTT
This sequence comes from uncultured Pseudomonadota bacterium, assembly GCA_950059285.1. GTDB lineage: Bacteria > Myxococcota_A > Bradymonadia > Bradymonadales > Bradymonadaceae > CATLTV01. The sequence goes on from CATLTV010000004.1 coordinate 55,649, forward strand.
GCTGATTCTGATGGTGAAAGTGAAGGTGGTTCTGATGGCGGTGAGAATCAGTCTCCTGAGCCACAGACCACAGCAGAACCCTTGCATCAGGATGTTCCTCTGGCAGGAGAGGCGCTCTTTGAGCACGCTCTTAATCAGATGAAACCCACGGATCTTTTTGTGGGAAAATACCACGGACAGGTCAAGGGACTCCCCAAGGACAAAAAGAAAAAGGCCCCGTTTACACCTCAAACAGGTGCCGCTACTGCAAAAAAGAAGACCCGCGCCGAGCGTCAGCGTGAGGAGGAAGAAGCGCGTCAACGTGTTGCAGAGGTGCGCGAAGACATGCTCTTTTCACGCGCCGTGGGTCAGCTTGATGAGGTGTTTAGTGGTCAGGAAAAGTACTACAAACACGCCCCTCGCACGTTCAAAGAAGACACCGACAAACGTGGCTACAGCTCCGAGATTCCCGAGGGCATGATCACGCCACCTCTTCCCAAGACTGGAGAGGGTTTAAACAGGATCGATGAACTTCATCCCGAGTTTAGAGGGCTGCTTAATCGCTCAAAGTTGTGGGCCAGAAAAAACCAGATGGATACCCTGAACCTTCGTGGTGATGTGGTTGAGGATGCGCTCAGACAACTTGAGCTGTTTATTCATCAGCAATGGAAGGATGGCGCACTTTATGTCAGGATTGTGCACGGCAAAGGGCTTCAGAGTGAGGATGGTATTCCTGTGCTCAAGCCCTCGATTTTGCACTGGCTAGAAGGCCCTGGCTTCAGGTATGTCAGAGGATATGCACCCGAACTTACACAGGATCGCGACTATGGGAGCGTGGTTGTGTGTCTGACTCGTAAGGGTGAGAAGAGCGACAAGTAACGATCAGGACAGAGAGACCATGAGCACACCTGCGGAGGAGATTCCTCTATCAAAGCGCGATTTTGAAGCGGCCCTGGCCGCCCTCAAAAAAGAAGAGTCTGCGCGTAAAGACGCCCCTGGCAGTTATCAGAGCACCGACTGTGTCAGATGCTTTGACTGCATGTTCACCACCAGCAGCGTCGACTGTTTTTCATGCACTTACTGCAATCAGTGTGAGGCATGTAGCGATTGTACGCACTGTACTGGGTGCACCAACGTGCACGGTTCAAGCTACTGCCAAAAGAGCACCAACTGTTACAAGAGCTCTTACATGCTCGTGAGCCACAACTGCTACGAATGTGTCTTTTGTTTTGGTTGTGTGGGGCTCAGGAAAAAAGAATTTCACATCCTGAATAAACCCTTCAAACGTAAGGTTTATTTTGAACTTGTGGAGCAATTGAAGGCGTCGCTCGGGTTGACGTAACTTCTTGATTTTACGATTAAAACAGAGGGCGAAGTTTTTGTGCCAACAAAAACTTCGCCCTCTGTTTTGGTAGCCAGAAGAATTGATTTACTGTATAAGTGTTCAGCGTTTTTTGACACGGAGGTGAACATGACAGTACAGGAGTTTTTTCAACGCACACAACAGCAACACGTACTTGATTCAGAGGATGCGCACACATTTGTGTCGCATACGCTGTCGCAAGGCGAGGAGGTTCTGTGTGGTCAGCTACCACAGGAGCTTATCCCTTCATCACAAGGGTTTGAGTCATGGTGGGATCTTCACCCCGAGGAGCATCCAGAGATCATGATGCATGGCAAGAAAGTGCCAATCCCACGGTGGCAGAAAGCGTATGGACGAGATTACAGGTTTAGCGGTCAGGTCAGCCCCGCAGATGAGCTTACAGAAGAGATGGAAGCGCTTCTTGAATGGGCCAACACACATATTTTTCAGGGCCTTAATGGTGTCCTGCTGAACTGGTATGATGGTGCGAAGGGTCACTACATTGGAGCGCATCGCGACTCCATCGTTGGGTTGACCAAGGGGAGTCCTGTGGTCACGATCTCGTTTGGCGAGCGCCGTGTGTTTCGTATGCGTCCCTATAAGGGGAGTGGATATGAGGATTTTGAGGTTGGCCATGGCGATGTGCTGATCATACCATGGCGCACGAATATGATGTACACCCATGAGGTCCCTCGAAAGGTCAGCTACCACAGGCGGCGAGTTTCGGTGACCTTGAGGGCGTTTAGCTAGCCCATTTACAGCGGTGGAAGTGATTGTGTACGAAGAGCTGGCGAAGGATAAAGGCGTGAGAGCAAGGAGGGAAAACAAAGCAAGTGCCTTGTACTGCTGCTGGTTTTCCGACACAGCGCTCGCTCACTCAGACCAGTCAGCGCCCGTACATAATTGTTTTAACTGCTGTATACATTTACATATCTTGCTGATGAGGTTTTCATGATCAAGCTCCACTATTTGAACAATTCGCGAGCCCAACGTTTGCTCTGGCTTCTTGAGGAGTTAAACCTTGAGTATGAGCTTGTCACTTACGAGCGCAACAAGGCGACCATGCTCGCACCGCCCGAGCTGAGAAAAATACATCCTCTTGGCAAGTCTCCTGTGCTTGAGGATGATGGTCGTATGATCGCAGAGTCTGGCGCGATCGTGGAGTATTTGCTTGAGCGTCATGGTGATGGAGCACTTCGTCCCGAGGTCGGCTCTGATGAGCATCTTCAGTACCGTTACTGGCTTCATTATGCCGAGGGTTCTGCGATGTTTCCTCTCGTGCTTTCGCTTGTGTTCAGCGAAATGGTCAGGCAATCGCCCTGGATTGCAAAGCCTGTGATGCGCGGTATTGAATCCACCATGCGCAAGCAGATGATTGATCGAGAGGTTCGTAATCATGCAAAACACTGGGAAAATCATCTCAAGTCAAACACCTGGTTTGCGGGTGAGCAACTCACGGGAGCTGATATTCAGATGAGCTTCCCGTTGGAGGCGTTTGTTTCGCGCAGTGGTATGGAGGGAGACTACCCTCATGTGTGCGAATATGTGGCGCGTATTCATGAGCGTGATGCTTACAAGCGCGCGCTTGAGCGTGGTGATGACTATCTTTATGCGTAAACGTTGTGCATAAGGTGTTGCAGTTCAGGGGGCTCTGCCCCCATGCCCCCGCAAGGGACTGCCGCCCCTTGACCCCTTTATAATATATAGTATAAATCAATGCTCTATATGTCATTGTACGATTTTTACGAGGTGTTTGATGGGTAGCAAATCTAACCTGAGAGCTGTCGTTGTGTGTGCTCTCTTTGTGTGTGCGTGCGGGCCATCCGAGAAGGATGATGAAACCATCATTGTGGTTTCTGAAGATATGCAGTCCACAACTCCTGGCAGTGATATGACTGGTGGTGAGGCAATGTCTGATGACATGGGGGGTCAGGGTGAAGAGCCTGCCGATGACACTCAGGCTGTTGTTCAAAGCTTGAAGGTATCATCACAGTCGATTGATCGCATTGAGGGCGCCACACAGGTGGGTGTGGAGACGGTCTTTCTTGCCAGTATTCTCAATGGTGGTGAGTCGGTAGTCAGCACAGGTACGGTCACACAACAGGGGGCAACCGATCAATTCACGTACTCGGCTTCTCCTGCGGATCATCTGGTGCTTGAACTCACAGGTGCAAAGCCAATTCACATTACGTTGAGCGCATTTAACGGTGATTTGAGTCAGGATGCATCCTACTTTCTTTACCACAGCCATCAACTTGATGTACGCGTTCAACAAGACGAGAATGTGGATTTCCATATTCAGTCCACGCGTCAGGGGAGCGCCTCTCAAGGTGCTGTCAGTGGAAGTGTTGAGCTTGACGGTGTGACCTATCAGGTTGATTTAAATTACAACGGTACATATGAGTCGACTGCCGAGGCAGGTTCTGCAACACATGACTCCTCTGACGCGTATACAGGAGCAATTACTGCGCCAGGTGTCTCCATCGCGATGGATCAAAGTCACGCCTTCAAGTTGATCGTCTTTGAGCATGGGGTAAGTAATGTCATCAAAACGATGAACAATACCGCCACCATTAATGGTTCTACATACGCTTTTGAGGGGATCAAGGTGCGCTATGAAACTATGGATGGGTGGCCCAATCCTACCGATTACTGGCTTGCTGAAGGCACCATTAAAAAGGATGGTCAGCCCATCGGACAAGTGAGCTACGATTACTCAAATAACGCCTGGATTGAACTTGTGGTGACTCTTAATGGTCAGTCGCACGAGCTTGAACGGTTTGTTTTAAAGCAATGAACATGAAACGTTTGAGACACACAAAATTTGTTGTCGCTCTTCCTGTTGAAGCGTGGTGACTTGTGTGGCTGGACTGTTGAAGACTGTTAACACCCCAAAATAACGTTCTCCTTCGTTTGTGGTTGGTTTTTTTGTAATGAAATCAAAAAGATAACCCAAAGAGAGGGCGAACTTGTTAAAACAAGTTCGCCCTCTCTTTGGGTTATCTTTTTGATCCTGACGTGCGCTCGTAATGTTCAAGCTCAATGCGTTGCCGTTCAAGCTGTCGAACAAACTCGGGATCAATGTCAAAGAGCCTCAACTGTCGAGCCACATCAAGCGTGGATTTGAGTAAGTGCAACGACTTGTTGGCTTTGAGTAGACTGTCCGAGCGTTCTGCGTGAGTGGTGCTCTGGGACATGAGTGTGATCTCCGAGAGCATCAGTAACGCATATTTCCAGATGGGTTTTCCGATGAGCTCAAAGTCTCTTGAGCCAAGGTTTTGGTTGAGGTTGTGAAGCTCCAGCAGAATGTCCATGGCGCGTTGCCATATGCCAAGCTTGCAGTGGTGAAGTGGGGTCTGATGTGTATGTATCATGGTATGTAAAATCTCCTTGAATAAAGAGAGGCCGAGAACCTCTGTTGCACAGAGGTTCTCGGCCACACATCAGCATCTGTTGCGGAGCTTGCCCCCAGAGCGTAATAAAGAAAAGTTTGGAAGGAAAAGCTCGTGGAAAGCGAGGATTTCAGTGTGACAAAACCAGAATGTAACATGGCTACATTTCTTGGTTTTTGTTCCTCGAACTCCGCGCCTTCTCCTTCGCTTTTCTTCTTCCATTTCTTTCTTCATCACGCTCTAAGAGGGTGTTGACAGTTATCAAAAGCCCAGTCATGCACATCACAACCTTCCAACAAGGCGAGCGACAACAAATTTTTTGCGCAGCCTATCCAACCATCAGAAAACGTCATGAATTTAGTCACTTAATCAGGCTATCCCCTTTGGTATAAGAGGCGAAGCGAGGAATTTGATGGAGCCGTTTTGCACCCAAAACCTACAGAGATGAACGGAGCGAAGCGCAGTGAAACTCCAGAGGTTTTGGGATCGCAAAACAACGCAAGAAAGACCCTCTTGCGCGCCTGAGACCTCACTCTACACTCTTTTTGTGCTCCTCAAACGCTTCAGGACATTTGAAATGAACAGGAACAACTGTCAACACCCTCTAAGAGTGGAGGAGTCCGCTTATGTTCGCTGAACCTAACGGATAATACATGGTGCAGTAAGCGTTTCATCGCAATAGTCGCCAGAGCTCAAGATAGGCGAGCTACAACACTCTGCTGCACCTCCTGGTCGACCTCCGCAGCCACTTCCTCCGCATGTGCCGCACTGTGATGCGCAACACACCTGCCCGTTTGCAATGCCTGGACATACCTCGGGAATCTCAGGAACAGGTGTCACCAACGCAAGCTCACCCACACCTTTCCATGCGTAGAGTGTGGTCCATAGTGTGCCCTGACGTTGCGCTTGCGACGTGATTGCATTGACCGCAGGTGTTCCGAGTCTGTCTTCAAGTTGTTGAAGATAAAGGCTTCTTGGTGTTGCATGTTGCTGTGCGGATTGAATCATTCCCGTATCTTCCTCGGGTGCCCAGGAGCCTTCGTCCAGGTGCTGATACATGGTTCCCACAGACCAGTTCATGGCCGCAGGAGGCGCATCAATAATGATTCTCTCTACCACGCTGTTCCAGAGCATGACCTGTGCGCCCGCCCATCCATGTCCTGAGCCCGAATCCTTGCTATTCTGTACATGGAATCGTGTGCTCTGGATGTTATCAAAGAGCAAACCTGTGGCCCAACGGTGGTGTGGGCCATCGTCATTGGAGGAGCTCATCGCCAGACAATCAAGCCAGACATTGGGGCCTGTAACGCGTGAACCTGTCACAAAGTTATGGCGTCCCTGTTCAGCATAACATCGCTGGATCAGGTTGTACGAACCATTGATATAGAACGGGTATCTGCGCCCACCTGTGACCTGTGAGACAGGGTTAAGGAAAGCTACTTCCTGCGCCGTGTTATACAGCGCTCCCTGGTTCAGGTGTACAGTCGACAACCCCATATGCTCGCCTGTCACGCCATGAATCCAACTATGACGAGCGCGGTTAAACGCGATCGCAGTCCAGGCGTGTTGCTCATCCTCTGGATTATTTTGATCGTAGTCTGAGCGAATCCACAGGTTTTGCACACCGACCTCCTGAATGAAGTCAGCGCTGGTGATTTTGGTGATTGTGCCCGAGCCGTATATATCCTGTAGCGCATCCACAATGGGTACGTTGATTGTGACGAAATTTCCTTGAATTCCAGTAATATGGCGTATGTGTGGGATGGCGTAGCTGGTTGTGGTCCACCCATAGGTTGCCATGTCCAGAAGGTCGATCCACGCCTGATTGGGAGTGCGTGTGATGACGACCTCATCGCCCACCTGAAATGTGGCTGCGTTTGTAACTTCAAATGAGGTTGCTCCCACAGGAACATGGGGCGAGGTGATATCCTGTGTGGATGCTTCATCAAGGTGAAGTCCCAGTCCAGAGCCAGGTCCATGCACATCAATCACCGTGTGTTGTGCGGCCTTACGTGCGATGAGCAGGGTGCCTCGATCTGGATTCTGACCTGCGCCACTCAGGATGATTCCATCTGCTGTGATGGTGAGTCCCTCATCAAGTTCATAAGATCCTGCCTCAAGATACACCTCTCCTCGGAGGCCTTGCGCATCTTTGGGCAATGTGGCGACCATGTCGATGGCCTGTTGGATGCGCTGGTGATCTGATGCATCGTTTGTATCAGGAGAGAGGGTGACATGCCTTGTGTAAGAGGATGGTAGCGCGACACCTCCTCGCTGATATCCTGCAAATGAAAAGTCAGGAAGTGTATGTATTTCCTGCGTTTGATTGTGGTTTGCGTAAGGCGCGTAGGCAAGCTTTTGGGTGCATGGATCAAGCGCAGCGAGTGGATCACCAGGTTGTGGCGTGAGAGGTGTGCAGGCTGGCATATCGGGAGTTGCGTCCTCAACCTCAATGAGATCGGCAAGGTTCATGTCCTCTGTTGAGGTCATGTCCTGTGCATTCATATCCTCTGGTATGTTGGCCATATCGCGAGGCACGTGCATATCCTGTGACGAGTCAGGCATGTGGGCCATATCGAAGGAGTGGGTGTCAGGCAAGTCGCTGGGGGCATCCGCGAGAATGAAGCTGGCATCGCCCGTCATATCAGATGTGGTGTGTACAACTTCTTCTTTGTTCTCAGCAGGTTCCGAGGAGCAATGAAGTTGTAGTGAGGACAGGAGAACGAGGTTTGATAAGATAAAGTGGTTGAGTTTCATGCTGTGTTCACAAGTGTATGAGGTCAAATAACAGGTGCTCCAGTTCTCTTGATGTTTGTGGTAGCATCCCTACTTTAGCACACGAAGTGGATAACCCGAGCAAGATTCAGGAGGACAGATGTACAGAGTGATAGGCGTGACAATGGGAGACCCCTCGGGCATTGGTCCCGAGGTCATCTTGAAGGCGTTTCAGCAAGGTTCTCTTGGGGATGATGTACGCGTGGTGGTGTATGGGAGTCGCGAGGTATTTCTGAGCCAGGATGCGATGTTATCGCGAAAGGGAGGGGATTACTCGACGATGAACAAGAAGATCCTCGACTTCAAGGCCGTGGATGAGATTGATTTTGAGAACCTTGGCAAGGAGCATCTCTTTATCATCGATGTGTCCGATGGGATCGAGCACATTGACAGGGTACGTCCAGGAGAACCGAGCGCAGCGGGCGCTCGATTGCAACTTGCTGCATTGATGCAGGCGATTGAGGATGCAAAGCGTGATGTGATTGATGCGATCGTGACAGCACCATGGACAAAGAACCTGTTTCGTTTGATTGGGCATCCTGCCACGGGACACACCGAAGTGTTGGCGCGTGAGTTTGATGTGGAGGATCAGGTGATGATGCTGGCGGGGCCATTATTGAGGGTCGCGCTTGTCACGACGCACGTTCCTTTGAAGGATGTGAGCAAGGGGATTACGCCAGAGCGATTGGAGGAGACGATCAGGACCACTGCTCAGGATTTGACGAGGTGGTTTGGGATCAAGCGCCCACATGTGGCGGTAGCTGCGTTGAACCCTCATGCTGGCGAGCATGGCGTGATTGGGGATGAAGAAGACGAGGTCATCAGGCCCACGATCGAGGTCTTACAGAAGAAGCTTTATGATGGTGTGAGGGTGGATGGACCATTTGCAGCAGACACGCTCTTTGCGCGTTATGGTAAGGAGGATGAAGCGCCTTATGATGCTGTGATTTGTATGTATCATGATCAGGCTCTTATCCCGTTGAAGTTGTTGCACTTTGGGCAGTCTGCAAACATCACGCTTGGTTTGCCTGTATTGAGGACGAGCGTGGATCATGGGACTGCCTATGACATTGCAGGTCAGGGCATTGCGGATGAAGGATCGATGCGCTACGCGATGCAGCTTGCTGTGGAGATTCTGGATGGAGCAGCGCAATGAGCGTGGACGTATCGTATCAAGGGCGAGTGTGTGTGGTGACGTTAAATCGTGAGGGCGCGCGCAATGCGGTGGATCGCGAGACTGCCGAGGCGTTGGCGCGCGCGTTTCGTGAATTTGACGCCAGCGACGAGGTTGATGTCGCGGTCTTTTATGGTGCGCATGGCCATTTTTGTGCAGGCGCAGATCTGAAGGCGATTGCCGCAGGTGAGCCCAATCGTCTTGAGCCTGAGGGTGATGGTCCGATGGGGCCAAGTCGCATGATCTTGAGCAAGCCTGTAATTGCTGCGATCTCGGGTTATGCGGTGGCAGGCGGGCTTGAGCTTGCGCTCTGGTGTGATTTACGCGTGGCCGAGAGCAGCGCGACGCTGGGCGTATTTTGCCGTCGTTTTGGTGTGCCTCTGATTGATGGCGGCACGGTGAGGTTACCGCGTTTAATTGGGATGAGCAGGGCGATGGACCTGATCTTGACTGGTCGTGGTGTGGGCGCAGAAGAAGCGTTACAGATGGGGTTAGTGAATCGTGTTGTGCCTGATGGTGAGGTTCTTGAGCATGCGATCCGGTTGGCTGAGGATCTTTGTGAATTTCCACAGCAGTGTATGCGTCATGATAGATTGAGTGCCTACGAGCAGTGGGGGATGTCGATGGAAGATGCGTTGTTCAATGAGTTCCAGCATGGGCAGGCTGCAATGCAAGAAGAGCTGTGGGATGGAGCCCGCGCATTTGCACGCGGTGCAGGTCGACAGGGCAAGAAAAGAGAGTAGCGTTGAAGATGGATTGTGATGTGATAGCGGAACATGGTAGGGTGTCGCGTCAAGGAAAAAGCACGGCGTGGAAGGTCGATGTTTTTGGTGGTTTTTATGAGTAGAATCAACGAGATCGCAAGATATATGAAGAGACACAATACAGGCATCAGAGGATGGCTTCTGGCTGTGACAGCGTGTGGCATGGTGAGCTTGCCATCGGCACTTATGGCGCAGGAAGACACAGGCAATGAGTCTTTCTTGAGCACGACAAGTACGAGTACCACGAGTACGGCGATGGTGACGGCGCTGGGCGTATTGACTGTGGTGACGATTACCCCAAAACCTCGTAACAGAGCGTTTAAACAGTATCTTGAACACAACGCTGTTGCGGTTCAGGATGGTATCACGCTGGGTGGTGGTGAGGCTGTTGCTGATATGGCGAGTGCGTTTGGTATTCGTGATCACGCCGAGCTTGAGGCGTTTGGCCAGGTGTTGCGTGGCAAGCAAGAGGTTCTGGTAGGAATTGTCGAGGACCATCAGGTGAGTGATGAGGAGCTGATGCTCTTTATTCATACAGTGTATGAGGGAATGCTGGCTCAATCCGAACTTGAAGCTGCGGCAAAGTCACTGGAGGGTTAGAGCCCGTGAGGTCTTTGCAGATCGTGATGAAGAGGGAGGGAACAAGGCATATGGCGCGCTATTGTGGTGCGCCATTTGTGCTGTGTTGCGCCTTTTATCTGTATGTATTGACATGCTTTTTTGGTTTGGGGGATGTACATGCGGCGGAGCCGCTCCCAGGGTGGGAGAACAACCCCAGTGAGGCGACCGTAAGGGAGCTGGCACATCAGTACAACATCCTGGCTGTGCCTGGGCAATACTGGCGAGAGGGTGAGCTTGAGGCGATGCTTTTGGGGGCGCAAACGCTACCCGAGGCGTTGATTCCTGAGCATGAGCAACGTGTTGTCAGGCGAAAGACCGCGTGCATGTATGGTGTGGGGCGAGGGAGCAAGGCATGTCCTGATGTCTCACGAGATGGTCGTGATTTTTATGTGTACACGGTGTCTCCAGTGCATGGTGAGGGCGCTGTGAGAACGCTCAAGTGGTTGGATGAAGCGCAGCGCACACAGCTTTTTTATGCGCGCGCCATGGTTAGGATGGCCATGGTCCATGTGGATGAGCGTCATGACTGGAGTGAGCGCAGTATCTGGAAGAGGATCAATGGGTGGGACCGTCGTGGTTTGAAAGCCTTTAACAAGGATTCGTGGGGGGCGTCACGGTATCGTGGGTTACGCAGCTCACGAGAGGACTTGTTGACCTTTGCGGAAGAATATTTTGTGCGCCCCGAGGATATTCTCGCGCGTGGCGATGCGTCTTCTCTGGCACGTCTGGCGGATTACGACTGGGATCTTGCGCTGGGATGTCAGGAGTTTACCAAGAGCCGTGTGTTGTTGCGGCTAGTTCAGGAGCAGGAGGCAACGTATGAGCCTCCATTCAGAGGACCTGAGGGTGCTGGTCCAGGCCAGGTGTGTGTACAGTTTGAGCGTTGGGCTAATGCTCAACAGGTTGAAGGCGTTGATATTTTGCTCGCCGCAGCCACGGCGGACCGCCCCGAGTCGTTGTATGGTCACCTCTTGTTGAGCGTGCGTTATCGTGAGGGGCAACTGGTCAGGAGTCGAGGGTTTGATCCTGTGTATCAGTATGGCGCGGTGACTGACACCAACGTGAACAAGGTGGAGTATTTTGCAAAGGGGTTGTTCGGTGGTTTCTTATCGGTCATCCAGCCCAACACGTTTCGTGGTACAGATCGTCTGTTCATGCAGTATGAGCAACGTACATTGCGGCGCTATGCGCTGAACCTTGGTCCTGAGCAAGTTCGTCATGTGTTGGAGCGGTTGTGGGAGGCCGAGCGTCGCATTATTTATCCCTACTATTTCCTGTCGGATAACTGTGCTTCCATGCTTATTGACTTGCTCTCACCTGCGCTGGATGAGCTGGATATTCCAAACCCTGTCAAGCTGGGGCTGATGCCCACAGAGGTGCTGGACATCTTCTCAAATGTTGAGAACGGTGACAGGGGAGCGCTCCTGGTCAAGCGTACCGAGACACACTTTAGCAGCCGCGAAGTGGCCATGGATGCTGTGCCAAAGCGTCGCAAAGCCTTGCGTACTCTCAAGGCTTCCGTGAGCAAGAGTGATGCACAGACATTGAGCGATATTGATGAGGCGCTGGATAGCCGTGAGCCCGAAAAGCGCGCCAAGGCGTATGCGTTGCTTGGTGATGTGTTTGTAGGTTTATCTGAACAAAATAAAGATGTTACAGGCTTTGGTGAGGCGGCCATTGATTATCTTTATTACTCTTCACGTGTGGAGCGTTACTTTATGGATCTGGCGTTTTATGAGCGCCGCAAGATCAACGCAGGCGCGCTCAAGACACCGATTCAGTTCACCGCAGAAGAGCAGATCGAGATGCGTCGTGAGCTGTATGAAGAGGAGGATTTACTCAAGCGTCAGGAGGCAATGCTTGCGCTTGCGGCGATGAGTGATGAGCGTCTACGCGACGGTGACAAGCGACCATTTACGGAGAATGAAAAGGCACGTCTTGAGAGAATCAAGGTGACGCAGCGTGCGTATCTTGCTGCGCTCAAGACGTTGTCTGGCACCATTGAAATTTATAATCCACAGATGAGCGGGATGGCGTTCATTGAGCAAAAAGAGAACGCATTCAAACAGATGCAGCAGCGTCGTGATGATCTGTCCATGGGGCCAGCAGGCAAGGGGAGATTCATGGTGGGCGTGGGGGCAGGCCAGATCAACAGTGAGTCGGCGTTGATGTTGGAAGCGAGCGCTTCGGTGGTGTACGAGCGCCTTGGAGAGCAGCGTCGAAGAGGATTTCGGTCAGACATTTCATCACGCGCGTTGGGTCTTGATATTGAAGGAGTGCTTGGTGGTGAGGAGCCATTCTGGAAGCAGCTCAAGGCCGAGGGGGTGGTGTTTGAGTTCATGACTGTGGAGCAGCTTCCTGGTCCAGTGAGAAAAAGTTGGCGAGATGAGTTTGGGTGGGGTTTAAAGCTCGCTGTGGATCATGATGGCCGCAGAGGTCTTGATGTGGGTGTTACAGGGGAGGCCGGTTATGTGTATCCGTTATGGCAACGCGACAACGTCGCCAACTTCCTCATCCTTGGTCTCTATGG